>NZ_AFPR01000583.1:0-24646 GCF_000219295.1 Acidiphilium sp. PM | reverse complement strand
TGTGCGGATCGGATGGACTTTTAAAATCTGTATGTCTTTCTATATAATGTATTGGGAAGCTCCCCCACATACCAAGGGTGGTCAGATAGGTTCGTCCATCCCCAGCCGGGTTAAAATCCGGCGGAGGCATCCCGCCTAACCTGTAGGCCCGAAGTAACGAAACGCCCTGCGCTGTAGCATAAGCGAACGCCACCTTCACCACCCTGGCAAATCCCACACCGCTGCAAGCCGCCGCCTTCGACCTGATCGGGATCGTCCCCATGCGTGTCCAGTAAGCGTCAAAATCAGATCAGAAAGTTTATCGATAAATACAGGGAAATTGCATTCAGATTAGTGAAAACTTCAGGCTATGGCCTGAAGCAATACCGCCTTTATCGGCAACGCCTGACCACCGTCATGCTGCGGGTACCGCAGGCTTTTGTCGATCAAGTGCTATGGCCAGAATTCCAGGAACTCAATGGCGCGTTGATGCAATACCTGAATGACGTCACAGATCGCGTCATCCGTGAAGAGGTTCATCGCGACACAAGTGAGGCAACCGAGATCGTCCAGGCCCTGCCTTCAAAATAATCAGACAGAACCAATCGCTACATCCCGCCTTCCCAAAAGCCAACAAAAGAAAAGAACCGCGGCTTTCACCGGATGCTTACGATCCAACCAACCGCTCAATCCGCAAGGGTAAATACGGGTGTCCAGCTGCGCGGGCGGACGCCAGCCCTTCGCGGCGCGAGCGAGAACGGTGGTGACGGGTGCGCCGCCCCGTAACAGGATACGCAGCACGTCCCGTTCAACCGGGGTGTGGAATCCGCCGATCACGGGCGCGCTTTGGGGGTCGCGAGCGTTGGCCCAATCCCGCGCTCGCAGGATCACATCACCGGGACAGGATTGGGAGCAATAGAAGACCATCGGCGCGCTTTCGCGTTCGGGCAGGGGTGACCTTTCAAGCGGCATCGTCCTCATCTGCACCGAGACGAAACTTGATGTCGTAGTTCAGTATGAAATCGAGTTCTTCGTCTGAAAAACCAAAATGCTTTGCAATAATCCCATCAATCTTGTCGATAATCGGCTTTGATTGCCGGATTTTGAACGACTGTGTTTCCGTTGTGCCAGTCTGCTTTTGCTCGCGTGTTAGCAAGAAGCTGTTGCGTTCAAGATCAATCATATATTCTTGGCCAAGATTGGCCAATTCCGGATCACGGAGCAAGGTGTCGTTGACTTTAAACGATTTAATATCCGTGGGGTTCAAGTCCCGCAGATTTGATTCGATTGTATACCACCACCAGAAAGTAGAACTACTGAGGATTGCAGCGACAGCCTGTGTAGAATAGCCTGCTGCAATTTGCATCCGAGTTTCGCGCCCGGAACTGCCAGCGGTCCCGTTGACATAGAATCTGGGTGCGAAGGTGGTAAACACTTTCCAATAGAGACCGCCTGTCGTTCGATAGAAAACAGAACCTCCACCGGAACGCCATATTTTCTCCAGCGTGTCCGGTTGAGAACGAACTTTGGCAAGGAGGCTCATTTCCGAAGGAGACTGGAGCTTGGGAACATAGAACTCATCCCTGCGATGCGGGACGCTTACATAGCTCAGGTTGAAGATTATGTTGTCACGATAGGGTGCAGTCCATTTGATATATCCGGTTGAATAACAGTCGGGTTTATTGGATGGACAGGCAACAAAGATCGTCAGCGCGCGATTGACGTTATCGAATAGCTTGGCTGGCCGCCATGCAAAGTTGGAATACCAGCAGGTCCGGCCTTTCTCGATAATGGTTTGTCCGGCCTTCATGCGCTGAGTGGAAACCAGCGACATCGGCAGAATCATGCTCATGCTGCCAACAGGCGCGAGAAGGTCGTTGGACCGCTCGATGAAAAGAGCGTGTATCGCTCGGCTTTCCAAGGTTGCGAAGTTTTTGGGCAGATATTCGACTTCTTTGGTTTCGAGATAGGGTGGATTGCCGACCACAACATCAAACCCGCCCGCCGTGATGATCGCGTAAAACTCCGCGAGCCAGTGAAACGGCTTATGGCTGGCTTTCCAAGCCCGGAATTTTGCGGTGTCGGCAAGATCGACATCGCCTTGGATTCCGTAGTCCTGCGCCAGAAAGCTATCCAGTTGGGCATCAAGCGCATCCAACTGTGCACGAAGCTCGGCCTTATGAGTGCAGTCGATGTGCCCGTGAAGCGTGGTCTGCTGCTGGCGAAACAAACGGAAGGCTTCAGCCAAATCCTGCGCCGCCTTCTCGATCTTGCCCGCGCGGTCGTCGAAATCGAAGCCTTTGGCCTCGGTCGCCTTCCGCACGTCCGCGAATGACGTGTAGCCGATCAGAGTGTTGCCCGCGCGGATGTTGAAGTCGATGTCCGGCAGCGGCTCGATCTGGTCGGCGCTTTCCAGTTGCGCGCCCAGTTTCAGGAAGAGACGAAGCTTACAAATCTCCACCGCCTCGTCCATGATGTCCACGCCATAGAGATTGTCGAGGATGATGGATTTGTAGATGAAATAGGCGCGGTTGGGGTGGCGGGTGATTCGGGCAAGCACGTCACGGAAGTCCGAATATTGCTGGCGCGGGCCGCTGCCTTCCGGCGCGCTAGCAACAAACTGCTCCATCCGCTCAAGGCATGCGTCATAAAGATCGTAGAGGATATTGAGCGCGGCGAACAGGAACGCGCCCGATCCGCAGGCCGGGTCCAGCACCTTTACCGCCGAAATGCCCTTCCAGAAGGCACGGATAAGATCGGGGCTTTCGGCATATTGAATGGCATCCTGCACGAACTGCCGGATGTCGAGATTGAGGGTGATCAGTTCCTCAATGCTTGAAACTTCTCCAGCCGCCAGCTTGGCCTTGATGGCGACGTAACGCTCGCGCCGGCCGACCGCCTCCCGCCATGTTTCGGTGGGAAGACCAATGTCGGAGTTGGCGACCTTGTTCCAGTCGCCCCGTTTGGCAACGTCGGCGACGCCAGCCGCGATGTTCTCGGGCAAGGTGACATCCGCGCCATGACGGACGGATTTGAAGATATAGGTGTCGGGGTCGTCGGCGAGCATCCGCCAAACCGCGCCGACCGGCTCGAACGCCACCTTGTCATGCCCCTCGGCATTGCGGAACAGCCACGGGATAACGGTGGAGCGGGTGATGTAGTCGGTGATGTCCTCCTTGGTGTAATAGGCCCCCATCTGCTTCTGGTTGACGTATTTCTCGAAGATGTGGCCCAGCACGTCCGGGTTGATCTCGCGCCCGTTGGCCTCCGTGATGGCGCGGGTGTCCAGCGTCCATTCGTATTGATCGAAGAAGCCAAAGACGGCCTCAAAGGCCGTGTCAGCGATCTGGATTTCGTGGTCTTCACTTTCCAGCGCGTGCGGCTCGAACAAGCCGCCGTTGAGATAGGGGATGTTGCCGATCATCTTGGCGGTGTCCGCGTCGCGGGAGTTTACCGGCGTGGCGAGGCCGCCGTGGAACAGCTTGAGCAGGAAGGCGCGATAGAAGCTGTGGAACTGGTCCTTGCCCTGCGCCTTGCGAACGGTGTTCAGCCGGTTACGCAGATAATGGATGTCGCCGTCCAGAAACCCCTTCTTCTGAATGAAATAGACGAACATCAGCCGGTTGAGCATCAGCGAGGCATACCAAGCTGCGTCCGCTGCGTTGGCGAGGCCCTTGATGAAGCCCAGGAAGGCGTCGTGCTGCTTCTTGAAATTCTCATAGAAGCGTTTGGTGATCTGCTCGCGATCGAAGGCGTCGCGCAGGGCGACGGTTGTGCCCGCAAGCGTCAGCCCTTCCTCATCGTTGAGAGAGAAGGCAATATGATCGAGCTTTTGCAGTAGCAGGTCAGGCGCGGTGCCGGTGCGCCAGTCATATTCGCGGAAAGCGGCGGGCTTGCTTTTTTCCCGCGCGACCCATTGCCAAATTTGGCGGCTTTTGCCGGGATCGGTGAAGATGATAAGATGCTCGTAAGCGAGCTTCGTCACTTCCCGCTCGATCTTCTGGCGGATGTGGCGATCGGGGATGGCCACGCAATGAAAGATGCGGACGCCGCGTTTTTCCGCGACGGGCGCAAGGTCGAAAGGCTTGCCATCGGCAAGGACGGACTCGGCCTTCTTGGAACCGGGATTGTCCCAGCCAAGTTCCTCGATGAACAGGCAGCGGAAATCGAATGCACGAAGATGATCGGTTGCGCGAACTTTATCTATTGCCATGAAATCCCCCGTCAGCCGCGAAGGCCCATAGAACAGATTACGCGTGGTTCGCGGTCGCTCTCTTCCTGACCCCGCACGATGCACAGGCGTCCTTCGTCGCGCAAGGCCGTTACCAATTCGGCCAGCTTTTCATTAGTGATCCCGCTTTTTAGCTGACGGTTGAGAATGTCGGTGGCGGTCTGGAACAACGGGAATCCGTATATGTCGGCCATCGCCTTTTCGATCTCGCGGACAAGGTGATCGGTGATGAACAGATTCCGGGTAGTGCCGATGTCGCGCAGGTAATTTTTCAGCCGGTCATAGGTCTTGAAACGCGCGCCGGAAGGACGGCCCAGCGCGCCGTGGGTGGTGCGCTCTTCCTCCGCCATGTGCGCGACCGCTGCTTTGACGATAGCGTGATGCTCGTCTAGCCGTTGCAGCGCAGGTTCGGCAGGCGGGCACTCGGCGGCGCGGAGGATAGCGAGCGGTGATTGCGAAATCACCTTCCCCTCGCGGTCAACCCACGCCAGCGAGTCATTGTCGTCGGGGGAGCGGACATAGACGAGCGCGCCTTCCTTGGCATTTTCGATTTCGGGCATCGCCTTGGTCGCGTAAATCACGTCCGGCAGGTTCTCGACCGAGCCTTGCAGGGCGGGATTGGCATCGATGGCGTTTTTCCAGATTTGATAGGCGTAGGAGGCAAGATCGACCTCGCCTTCGTCGTCACCGTCAAGGATGCCGGACTTTTCGCTGTAAAGGTCGCGGATGGGATTGTCGTTGTCGTCGTCCTCGAAAAAGGCTTCGTCGGAACCGACGACTTCCTTGTTTTCGCGCAGACGGGTGCGGACCCGCTGGCGCAGCCGGATGATGCGTTCAACCCCATCGGCGGGCAGGAAGGAATAGGCGCGGATGGTGTCGGCCTCCTGCCCGATGCGGTCCACGCGACCGGCGCGCTGGATCAGGCGGATGATCGCCCACGGCAGATCGAAATTGACGATGATCGCGCAATCCTGAAGATTCTGGCCTTCGGACAGAACATCGGTGGCGATCAGGATACGAAGCTCGCCCTCCTTTTGGGCGATTTTCGCTTTGTCGTTCGATTCCGGGGAGAAGCGCCAAGCAAGCCGGGTCGGGTCTTCCGATTGACCAGTGGCGGCGGCAACGCGCGCGATCCCTGCCATGGCGAGCGCGGATTCCAGATAGCGCGCGGTATCGGCGAATTGGGTGAAGATCAGCACCTTTTCCTCGGGGTGCTTGTCCTTCAGCAACGCTATCAGAGCCGCGAGCTTGGTGTCGCGCTCTTCCTTCCACACGCCGCACAGGGACAGGACTTTCGCCAGTTGACTGGCGTCGCGCTGCAAATCCTTCGCCAGCCCCGCGACAAAGAGACTCGGCGAAAGCCATTTGAAGCGGCTGCGTTTTGCCGTGCGGTAAGTGTCGTAGATTTCGGCGGCGCGTTCGCCCAGCCGGGCGGGGTCGATGACGGGCAGGCTCCCAACGGTGCCGCCCTCGTCGGAATCGCCTTCGTCGAACAGGCTGGTATCTTCGTCGCTGACATCCAGCAGCGCGGCGTCCTGTGTGCCTATAGGGAGCGGCTGACCGGCTTCGATGGCGTGAAGGAAGATCATGTTGCGCAGGATGTGTCGCTCGATGGATTGCAGGAAGGCTGGTCCACCGCTTTCAAGTCGCTTGAACAGGTTGGTGCGGCAAAAGCCCATCAAGCGGGTGCCCGCGCGGCCAAGTCCCGCGATGATTTTCTGCTCGGCGGATGTCGGCGGGTTGGCTGGATCCGGAGCAAGATAGTTGCCAAGGCCGTAGCGCGGGAGACCAAGCCCTGCGACAATGTTGACCACGTCCGGTGAATAGGCCCGCGCATAGGGATCGGCGGGATCTTTGTCATTGATCATGAATTTCAGGGTGATGGGCTTGCGCGTCGGGAAATAGGACCGCCTGCCATCGGAGAAGGTGATATATTTCCGCGCATTGGCCGGGTCGGTCTCGGCGTAGTTTTGCATGATGAAGCTGCGGGTCCGGCGGATCATGTAGCGCCGCATCAACTCCCGCCAGTCGTCGGCTTCGTCACTTTTCTCGAACGCCGCCAGAGAGTGCAGCGGGCATTGGTGTTTGCGGACGAACTCGGTTTCGCCGCCGATCTTGCGGATCATGCCCTCCGGGCGTACGCCGATGTCCTGATCGTCGTCCACGAAAAGGCGAAGCTGCGAGGACAGGTCGATGAACGACTTATTGTACGGGGTCGCGGACAGCAGGATGCACAGGCTTTCATTTGCGGCAATATAGGAGTGAATTGCCTTGTAGCGACTGCCATTGCGATTGCGTAGGTTGTGACTTTCGTCGATCAGGACGACACGGTAGCGGCGCAGGTCGGACAAGCGTTCCACCCGCGAGAGCGGGACCACCTTGGCAATCAGCCTGTATTTATCGATATAGTCCTCCCACATGGGAACGAGGTTCTTGGGGCAGATTATCAGCGTTTCGGTGCCGTGATCCTCCTCGAACACCTTGGCGAGCGCCACCGCCATCATGGATTTGCCGAGGCCGACAACATCGCCGATCACGACGCCGCCGCGCTTGTTTAGATGGTTCGCCGCGATTTTGACCGCGCTTTCCTGAAAGCGGAACAGGCTGTTGCCGAAAATGGCCGGGATGCGAAACTCGGATAGACCGTGGAGAGCTTCGCGCGCCAGGTTCTGCGCAATTTTGAGATAGACGCGGTAGGGTTCGACCAGCGTATCGCGTGCCCAGCTTTCCTCGATGATCGTCGCCAGTTCGTCGGAGATATCGATGCACCAGCGGTCATTCCACCGCTCGTTGAACCACTTTTCCAGTTTCAGGCAAGCATCAACGTCCATGACATCGACATTGAGTTCACCCTGCGCAGACAGTCCGGCGAAAGTCAGATTGCTGCTACCGACGAAACCGATCTTTGGGTTGATCGGGTCGGACCTGTGCAGGAGGTAGAGCTTCGCGTGGAGATTGTGGCGCAGGTAAAGCTTGACCATGACCTTGCGGCTGCGGATTTGTCGCGCCAGCCTCCGAAGCCCTGCTTCGTCGTCGTTAGTCGGAAGCCCGATGGCAAGCTGCTCCCGGAACTGCACAGCCAGCCGCCGCCGAAGCTCCAGGACTTTCGCATTGTCCATCAGCTCGTCGTCCACCGCGACGGACAGCGCGTGGCGCAGTTCAGTATCGGGCGGTAGGTGCATGCCGACCAGAAGGCGGCACGCTTTGCTGTCCTCTCCTGACCAATCCTCGATTTTCGAGTCGATCTGTTTCCAGCCTCGGAGGTTGAAATACCCTACGCAGAAGTCAGCTCGCTCCGAGTGTTTGAGCGCTTCAGACAGTGCAGGCAGGAGCGAGTTATCAATATTATCAAAAATGCGCGGCATTATGCTATCCCGTGCCTATTACAAACTATGACCCATTTGGAAAGACTTCGGATCGTCAACATCAATTACGATCCAAAGTTGTCCTTTGTACCTTCACTCGTTTCTTCTCGCTCGCCCTTGTTAGGGAAAGCCGCTCATATTCTTCCACTGAGACGACCACCACGACACCGCGCCCATGCTTCTCGATCAGCACCGGCTCTGCACGCGCGGTGTCGATCATCAGCCCGAAACCATTCTTTGCCTCGCGTGCAGACATGGTTTTCATGGTCGAATTCCGAATCATACAATTGAGCCATTTAGGGCTAAATGGCTTTTTTTGCCAAGGGTAATTTAAGGAGAAGAATCCGTATTTGCGCTGCGTTACCGCGCGATGGCTATCGTCTCAGCGATATGCGGGGTGTCCGCGCCGCCCGCCATCGGTCAAGCCCGGTCCTTGAACGTGTCCGGCGAGGTGACAGCAGCAGGTACCTTCCACTCGCATCGCTCCGCGTCGAACGCCTCTCTTCCCTTTCCGGCCCATAGTTGTCTCGCGCGTTGTCCGTCGTTCCACTATGACGTTCGCCCGCCGGCACCGCTTTACGTATCGCGGACCGGAGCCGTCGGCGTATCGCGGCGCGCCATCGGCCGCAATCGTATCTTGTGCGCGATCTCGCTATGCTTGCCACCAGCGCCGATCGTGGACTTTGATACAGAAAGTAATGACCGGTCAGCACAAATCCCGCGTGGACATTATTTCTCAATATTCCAGCAATGCGATGTGTGATCGCTGAGGTCAGTTCGCCCATGTAGGCGTTGGCAAGCTGCGAAAGCCTGGCTTCGCGAAAAGATAGCCTTGCATGAGTGTAATCCCGAGATCGTTCAACGCCGAGCATTCGCCAAGCGCTTCGATGCCTTCGGCAACGACGGTGATCCCCATTTCCCGGCACATCGCAGCGCAATGGCTGACAATGCTCCTGCGCCTCTTGTCTGACTCGATGCCGCGGATCAGTTCCATGTCGAGCTTCACCAGATCCGGGCGGAATTTGGCGAGTAGATTGAGATTGGAATATCCCGACCCAAAATCATCAATCGCCGTGCGGAAGCCCATAGCTGCGTATTCCGCCACGATATCGGCCAAATGATCGGGCGTGCTCAACAATTCTCCCTCATTAATCTCGAAGATAAGCTTTCTGGTTGGAAATCTGGTCCGGGCGGCAGCTTGCAGAGTCGTGCGAATGCACGCTCGGGGCTCATAGACTGCATTAGGCAGAAAATTGATCGAGAGATCGCAAGAACTATCGCCGAGCCCAAGAGCGGCGGCGGTTTCAATCGCCGTCACTCGACATGCTTGGTCAAAAGCATAGAGTTCCGACTGGCCAATGGTTTCCAATATACTCCCTGCCGACTCACCGGCGGGGCCGCGCACCAAAGCCTCATAGGCGAAGACTGATCGCGCCACGACATCGATGATTGGCTGAAACGCCATGGCGAGCGGCCTGTCGAATTGCCCCTGTCGACAACCCGCGCATGATCTTGTGTCTTTGAGGCTCGCTTTTATCAGCCTCATTATCGCGTCGCCATTATTAACACATCCTCAAGTAGATGCTTTTGCGAGATACAAATTAAGCATACAAAAGAATGCAACCAATTATTTAACGTTCGCCTAAAATACATATCACCGTATCTCGATATCACTGATGGTTCAGTCGGCCGTGCGGGCAGGGCATGCGCCGCATCGTCAATGAGAGGTCTCGGGCCAGCGTTTCGCCGTCCCTTGTCGTCAAACGTGCCATAGCCTTATCCATCGAATATTCGTCAATCCCAGAAATAACGATGAACGCCCCTCAGGCAATCGCGTGTCCCCGCAGTTGCCCTGCGTGCGCGCACGGCGATTCGCTCGCTGCTGTACGCGGCGGTTGAAAAGTAGGCCATGTAGCGCGGCTCATCTGGTGAACTGCCGCCATCGCCGCGCTCAGCAAGCCGTCGCCAGCATCAATCCTCGAGCGCCGCATAAACCAAGGCGCGCAGGTCCATTTCCGGCAGATCGAAACTCGACATCGATTGCGTCATGAAGACGCAGACCACCTGTTCCAGCGGGTCGACCCAGTAATAGGTCTTCGCGGCGCCGGCCCAGCCGAATTCGCCGATCGAGCCCGGCACCCCGGTCTGCGCCACATCGATCGCGACGCGGGAGCCAAGCCCGAAGCCATAGCCCGGGAATTGTACGCCATCGAGAGCGATCGGGACCAGCGACACCGGCAGATGGTTGGAATGCATGAAGGCGAGAGTTCTGGAACCGAGGATGCGCACTCCCTCGAGTTCCCCGCCGTTCGCAAGCATCTGCGCGAAACGCAGATAGTCGCCCGCCGTGCCGAAGAGCCCGTGGCCACCGCGCTGGAATGTCGTCGCCGCATTGACCGGATAGGTTCGCGCCACGTCGAGCCGGTCATTGACCCCTTCACTCCATTGGGTGAGCGATTTCTGGAATGTCTGGTTGGGATCGATGAGGTCGGGGCGGCCATACATCGCCGCCAGGCGAGACCGCTTTGCCTCCGGCACCTCGAAGCCGGTATCGACCATGCCGAGTGGCTCGAACAGGCGCCCGCCCAGGAAATCGGCGAGCGTCTCGCCGCTCACCACCTCGATCACGCGCGCGGCAACATCGATGCCGATGCTGTAATGCCAGCGCGAGCCCGGCTCGAAGGCCAGCGGGTAGCGCGCCAGATCGTCGATCGCCTCGGCGAGCGAAACAGTTGGATCTAGCAGCTTGCCGTCCGCATACATCGGCCCGACAGGCGTCTCCTCGAGGAAATGATAGGACAGCCCGCTTGTGTGCGTCATCAAATCACGCACCATGACCGGCCGGGCCGGCGCAGTGCGCGAGCCGTCCGGCCGCAGCACGGTCAAACCGGCCAACGCGGGAACGTAGCGCGCGACGGGATCGAACAGCCGGAGCCGCCCCTCCTCGACCAGAGTCATCAACGCCGTGCACACGACCGGCTTCGTCATCGAATAAAGGCGGAAAATCGTGTCCGCAGCCATTGGTAAGCCGGCCTCTTTATCGCGAAAGCCATACTGCCCTTGCTGCACAACCACGCCGCGCCGCGCGACGACGGTGTTGATGCCGGCATAGATTCCCCGATCGACATAGCCCTGCATCGCCGCCCCGATACGCTCGAGCCGTCCCGCGCTCATCCCCACCGAGCCGCCACTACCCTTGTCCATGTCTGTGCCTCCTCTCCTTTAATGTTCCGAGCTGCGTCCCATTCCAGTCGTACCGGGATGTTGGCAGGCAAGACGATGTTGTCGCAAGCATGACCAAAGATGCTTCGCTATCGCGACTGTGAGGTCGCAATGAACGCGGAGAGGCCAGCTTCGTCCAAACCAGAAGCGGCGAGCTCATGCGCGGCGTTGTTCGAGACGAACGCCGGGTCATTCCGCTGAACCGTATAGATTTCACCTGCTCCCCAGGGCGCACCGGTCGAGGTAGTGCCTACTCCGGCCGACCGCCCTGACGGATCCGATCGAGGCTGATCCTGGTCTCGCGGATCGCGGCATCGGCTGCCGCCATAGCCTCTTCCAGATCGCTGAAGTCGAACGCGAGCCGGGGCAGGACGCCACCGGAGGGCGCCGGCGGAAGCTCGGCGGGCGGAGCAGAGTGTGGCATTTCGGGTTCGATCCGGGGCCGCCCCCTTCCCCGCCCCGGCTGCGGCCGGCGTGGCGGCGCCACGTAGTCGCGCATCCGGCCCATGCCCGACAGGCCGAAGAGCCGGCGCTTGCTGCGGTGGGTCAGCTCGACGACCAGCCCGGCCTCGAGCAGCTCGCCGAGAAGGGCGTGGGCGTTCGCCACGTTCATGCCGAGCCGATCGGCGAGCGATTTCGCGGAGATGATCGGGGTTGCCGCCAGAATGTCGATCGCTTTTGCAGCCCGGCTGTTCTTGCGCCGCTTGCCGATCGAAGCGCGCGCGACCTGCCAGGCCCGCTCGAGATCGCGGAGGAGGTCCTGGGCGGCCGCGGCCTCGTTTGCCAGTGCGTGGAGCAGAAGCGGGATCCAGCTCTCCCGATCGAAGGGAAGGTCGCCGCCGAGAGCCTGCGGTCCGGTGATCGGCACCGGAAGGTGCAGCAGCCCGCTCTGACGCCAGAAGCGGATCATTGCGCCCCGCAACGGTGCCCGTCTCCCGCCCCCGGCCAGCCAGGCATGGGCCGCGTGCGCCGCGCCGAGCAGCGGGGAGGCGCGCGCGACATCGCGCTCGATCGCCTTCATCGCCACCTGGATCTCACCCTCCTGATCAAAATCGGGCTCGACGATCCACTGGTGCATCGAGAACGCGTGGCGGGCCGCATCGAAGATGTCACCCCGCTCGGCGAGGCTCAGCCATGGATCCATGCGGAGCCGAACCCCCTCGAGCAGGGCCGCGAGATGCCACGGCTCGATCATCTGCCCGTCCACCATCGCCTGGCGGCGCACTGCATCGAGGCGAAACCGGTAGAGGAAGGCGCCGCGGAGCGGGTGCATCGAGAGGGCCTGGTCGAGCCGGCCAAACGCTCCGGCCGCCCGCTCGAGGGCGATCATCAGAAGCTGCTGGGCCGGCATTTCAGGGGGAGCCATGAAGTGCCTTGGCCCCGCCGTGCTGACCGGGCTGATGGTGAGGGAGTGTCAGCATTTCGTGGATACGGTCGACCGTCTGCCGTCCATGCGCGACCTCGCCGTCACCGCCCCGACCGGACAGGCGCGGCACGCCGGCCACCTTGTGCCGATCGTCTCGACCGGACGGCTCGACGAGCGGCCATGGAGCAAAACCCCGAACCGCCGCGGGTGCGCCGATTTTGCTCCGGCCCCTGACGGAGGAAAGGAATCGGGCCTGGGCTGGGCGGAACGCTGCGAAACTGCTCGAACGGAAAATCAATATCTTGATCCGTATTTTTGCTCCATACGTTGTTTAGCACAAAATAACCGTATTTTTCAGGGGGTGATCAGGATTTTTTAACTGATTTTCTGATAAGCATGGTTGTCGCTACTACAGAAATTTTGTAGGATTCGGGACCCAGAACCGACCAAACCGCGCTCAGGAGAGGCTCCTCGTGTCCGACGATACCGAATTCGCACCGCAAGACCGCCCTGACGCGTCATCTGAAGGCAGCCTGGTGCCCTCCCCGCCCCCGCTGGCCGGTGACGGGCACGCGGTCCGGCGCTGGTTTTCCGAAATCGAGGATGAACCGGTCCCGGTGGCCGATGACACGCTCGCCGGCGCCCGCAGCGCCGCCAGCGCCTATGCCCGCCGGGCCAAAGCCGACAACACCAGGCGCGCCTACCGGGCCGCGGTGCGCGTCTGGTGCCTCTGGTGCGACCGCCACGGGCTGGCACCCCTCCCCGCCTCCGGCGCGGATGTCGCGGCCTTCCTCGCCGATGAGCGCGGCCGTGGCGTCTCGACCGAAACACTGAAGCTCCGGCGCGCCGCGATTCGCTACCTGCACCGCCTCGCCGGCTGCCCGGTGCCGACCGATGATGCCTGCGTCGCCGAGACCATGGCGGGCATCCAGCGTGATGCCGCCTCCCGCGGCGAGATCCGCCGCAAGAAAGTGGCGGCGACAGCGACGGTGATCCGCCGGCTGCTGGCACCGATCGGCGATACCGAGCTGATCGACCTGCGCGACCGCGCGCTGATCCTGGTCGGCTTCGCCGGCGCGCTGCGCCGCTCGGAACTCGCCGGCATCAGGATCGAGCACCTGACACCGTCAGAGCGGGGGCTCCGCCTGACCCTGCCGCAGACCAAAGGGAGCCAGACCGAGGCGGTCACCGTCGCCCTGCCCTACGGCGATACCGAACTCTGTCCGGTGCATGCCCTTGAGCGCTGGCGGATCGCCGCGGGGCTGCAGCGGGGCCCGTTGTTCCGCCGGATCTGGTCTCCGCCATCCGGCCGCAAGGGGCGCGAGCGGACCGCGCCGCCGGGGCCGGTCATCGGCGAGCGGGCCCTCACCCCGCAAAGCGTGGCCCTCATCATCCAGCGCCGGGCCATGGCAGCCGGGTTCGGCCGGCGTGACCTGGGCGGTCACAGCCTCAAGCGGGGGGCACTGACCACGGGAATGGAGCGCGGCGTCCATCCGGCCCGCCTGAAGCGGCTCGGCCGCCACAAGAGCTATGACGTGCTCGGAGAGTATCTGGAGTTCGGTGACCTGTTTGATGGGCACCCGCTGGATGGGGTGCTCTAGGTCCGTAGGACTCAGTTTCAGGCCAATCCGGATCACCTGCAGGCGCAAAGTGCCCTTGCCTGCTGTGCTGCGCCTACCAGACCAGCCCTGGCATCGAGCTAGCGGTACTCGAGGCGCATTTCGCGTACTCGTCACTGAACCTCTTCGTCGACCGGTCGGAGTGATACAGGGACGATGGCCGCGTCCACGAACGTGACCAGGACGAGCAGATCGATGAGCGGATCATCGGGATCCTGAACCGGTTCAGCATTCCGTTCACCCGGAACTCGATTGAACACGGCGAACTGCAGGCTATCGCGATGGTGCTCGAGCAGGCAAGGCGGGCTGCAGAGACAATCGGGGCGGAGCCGCTAAGCAGCTTCAACCAGGATAATAGCCCCCTCCCCTGCTAGGTCCGATCACTCTAAGGATGCGTACATCGTGCCTCGTGCATCACCCATCACGAAGCACGCATCCATGGCCAGCCCATTCGCCGACGGTGGCGAGTCTCTATGAAATGCGCATCACGCATCACGAGGCACGCATCGTTCCGCACGCTGCACGCATCAAGGCTGCGCGTGAGAATCCGACCAGACCCTGCGACCTCCGAAGGCGAGTGCACTTACAAAGGTAAAGGCGAATCTCGATACACTCACGCCCTCGCCGCACCATGCATGCACCACGCATCACGCATCACGCATCGCCGTAATATCAACTCCTGATCAGTCACCGCGGCTATCGTGATACACGCATCAATCATCGTGATGCATGATGCCTCGAAATCACTTCAAGAAGCAGGCCAAACCAACTGATCCAACGCTAGTATGCGGAGTCTCCGCATCGTGCATCACGCATCCCGAAACGCCAAACAATCCAAATGCAGTTTTGAATTTCTTGACAGCGATCCGTTGCGTGGTGCACGCATCGTGTATCACGAGTCACGCGTCACGACTCCAGTCTTTGCGGGTCGGGCGGGAGCAGAGGGAAGGGGCGATTGATGCGTGCATCACCAATCACGATGCAGTGGGAACGGGCATGAAGCGGATTGCTCTGGTGCAGCAGAAGGGCGGGGCCGCGAAAACGACCCTGTGCGTCCACCTCGCAGTAGCAGCAGATCAGGCGGGGACGCGGACCGCCATCATCGACACCGATCCGCAGGCAAGCGCGTCAGCGGTCTGGGGGCAGGCGAGGGGGGATAGGACCCCGCCGGTCGCCCCGGTTCTGGCTGCAGAGCTGAAGGAGGCGATGGACGCGGCCGAAGCTGATGGCTTCCAGCTGATATTCATCGACACCCCGCCACACACGGCGCCCGCGCTCGAGGTGGTCGCGCGGAACATCGACCTCGCTCTCGTGCCGGTGCAGCCGTCAATCCTCGATGTTGCTGCCACCCAGGCCACGCTTGACCTGCTGCGCGCGAACCGTGTGCCATCGGTCGCGGTGCTAACCAGAACCTCTCCCAGGCCAGACGAGGAGATCGTCGAGACGGTCAGAGCCCTGAGAGAGCTCGAACTGCCGCTCCTGAACAGCCGCATTGTGGAGAGGAAGGTCTACCGGCGTGCCCTCACCCAAGGGCAGGCCGTTGGCGAGTTCGACCCCACCAGCAAGGCAGCGCGGGAGATCCGCCAGCTCTGGAAGGAGATTGCCGTCTTGGATGCGATCCAGCTCAAGGCGGCCCCACCACAGAAGAGGAGGTCGTAATGTCGGCACCACCAAAGCGCAGCTTTACGAGCTTCGTGAAGCGTACGCCGGATCATCTCACCGAGACTGGCGGACGTCATGACCAGGCGCCCGCGGGACGCCCCGATCCGGCACAGGCGCCCGCCTCACACTCGAGGCCGGCCGATGCGGGTTGGCTCGAGGAGCGCCAACCGACCCCGGCGCAGAGCGAACGTCCCGAGGCAATCGATACAGGGGAGGGGGGTGATGGCCGGCAGAGGGTTCGCACATCCACCGGACGTGTTCGAACCTATTCAGCTTCGCGGAGCCTACCGGGGGTCACGTTGAGGCTTTCGGAGGAAAGGTGGGAGCGGCTCAAGCTGCTTTCCGTCCAGGAAAGGCGGCCCATCCAGGAGATCCTCGGAGAGGCCATGGACGCCTACATGCGAGGGCGAGGGCTCAGATGGTAGCGGATGATGCGTGCTTCGTGATGCACGCATCATCCGCTACCGAGTCGCGTGATCGGGAGATCGCTCCGACTCGAATTGTCCACAATATCCACATGGGATTTCCTGACTTCGCGCTGCGCAACTGATGCAATCCACAGCTGAGCAAGGTTTTCCACGGGGATTTTTCAACCGAAGCATGGGATTTTCCGACCAAAACACGAGTCGCCCCGTGGGAATTCCTGACCATACTACTAATAGAATCAAAATAAATACTAATAGCTCGGTCGGGAAATCCCACTCAAAAACGGTCAAGAATTCCCACAATACTTTAGTCGGGAAAACCCACAATTTTCAGGTCAGAAAATCCCACAGTTGACATAGACTCGATGAGAAGGCGAAAAGTCGCTTTGGAGGGGTGGCTATGATCAATCGCCTGGACCAGAACGTCGCACAGCTGGTGCTCGATTATGGCAGTGAGAGGGCCCGGGAAATCGTCGGTCCCCGCTACCGCGCGCTGGTGGATATCGCCAACGAGGTGCTGACAGACGAGCGTCAGCAGATCGGCATCTCGTATTCTGGATTCTGCCTGACCAGTCTGCCCCACAAGCGCCTTTCCGACAGCGCCGTGTGGCAGCGGAAGGGGCACAAGGTTACCCTGCTGGTCGAGCCCGGGGTAATGCGCTCCAAGGGCCGAACGGTCCTGTATGGCGTCCCGTTCGGGGCTCGAGCCAGGATGATCCTCCTCTACCTCCAGACTCAGGCGATCCGGACGAACAGCCGCGAGATCGAGCTCGGCCGGTCCATGAGGACCTGGATGGAGCGCATGGGGATCGCAATCGGGGGAGAGACGACACGAGCCCTGAGGGAGCAGGCGGCGCGGATATCGGCCTGCAGCCTCAAGTTCTTCTGGGAAGGAGACGGCGCCGAGGGATGGACCAGGGGTGGGATCGTCTCATCCGGCCTTCGCTTCAAGAGCGTGGTTGACGACGACGACCAGGGGAAGCTGTGGGACGACCGCGTCGTGCTGGACGAGACGTTCTGGCGTGCGCTGAAGGACCATCCTGTCCCCCTGCAGGAGGCTGCAATCCGGGCTCTTGCCCACCGTTCCCTGGCGCTAGACGTTTACATCTGGCTTGCCTGGCGCTGCCACGAGATCAAGGGTCCGACGGACATATCCTGGATCTCCCTGGACGCGCAGTTTAACACGACAGGCCGGCCGCTGAAGTACTTCAAGCCCTTGTTCACGGACGCTCTGCGAGCGGCCATGGCGGCCTATCCCGACTGCCGGCTGGATGTGGAGGATCGGGGCATTACCCTCCGGCCCTCCAGGCCGCCAGTGCTCAAGTTGATCACATAGGGACGCAGCGCCGTGGGATTTCCTGACCAATCGGGGATTTTCTGACCAAAATGGGATTTCCCGACCGATGCGAGCCTGAACTGGAAATCGCGGCCACCAAACCCGGCTATCTCAACAAGATCTCTCTCAAAATTCGAATTTAGTCGGTGAAGTCATCTCAAACGGCCTGATGTCAGACAAAAATATCAAATGTTTTCATGGTGTTGCCGAGTTTGTCTGGCTGGTGGGGAAAATGTGGGATTTCCTGACCGATCTGGCCAAGCCGCGCTCCGTCGCCTCCTGAATTTATGGGATTTCCAGACCGAAATAATCCGCCCAGGCATGGTGTGGGAATTTCCGACCGGCCGGAACTGAAGCGCCAGCATGGTGTGGGATTTCTTGACCATCGGGCGCATAAATTCCGCCACTCGAAAATAATTCATATTTTCAGTAAGTTGTTATGGATGTGCCGCCCGGGTGTCTGTGGGATTTCCTGACCGGCGGACGATCTCGCCTGCGGCAGCAACGTTCAACCCGGCGGTCAGGAAATCCCACATACCGGCAATGGCCCGGGAGGATGGCGGGCCAGAGACCCCAGTTGAAGGTGAGGGATTTCCTGACCGCCTTGAAAACCTTGAAAAATCAAAAGGATTCTAAAAGCCCGGAATGTCGGCCCAAGGCAGGCGACAGCCTGAATGACTGTGGGCAGGTCCACGGTCGAGAAATCCCACACCCCTCATTCAATGCGCGCAGCCGGCCGAAGTAGCCACTCTCTTTGGGTGTGGGATTTCTCGACCAACTGATAAATCCGCGGCGCATACTTCACGACGCCAGATTCGCCGCGAATAGAAGGATGAGGTGACTGCCTCCGGAGGTATCAGCCACAGCCGGGGGCCAGACCATCTGGGGCAGGCTGGTCCGGAAATCCCATACGCTGCTGTTTCACCCACGCCTTCACGACCGGTCCTTCACCGTCAAACCACCGCCGGAGGGCGTCGAGTTGCCCGAGGTCGCGTGTTCCATCTGGGTACTGAACGACAGGTTCTTGGCGATCGGCGAACACTTGAAGGACATTGTCGGCCCGTGGCCGGAGGGCGATCCGGAGCCGGGTCGATACCCACGGACTCGCAAGGTGACATCGATTGCCTATATCGTACAGAACGGGTAATTTTGGACAAAAGTGGGATTGCGAGGTTCACATGAGCAAGTCAGCCGTCATCGAGGCCAGTGCCGCTCGGAGCCGCTTCGCAAAGCTCGGGGAACAGGCCAAGCGGGCACCTGTCGAAGTGACCCGACACGGTAAGCTCGAATTCGTGGTCATCTCGCCGGATCTCTACGAGGCGGTCAAGGCGGCGGGCACGGTTCCGGCCGGCGAGTTGGCTCGCATGCAGGAATCCTTCAACCAGATGTTCCAGGATATGCAGTTGGATCGATCCGAAGCGGCGTATGAGAGGCTGGAGGAACTGACTGCGGAGGATCTACCTAAGGCTGCGGTGGATGCCTATCGGCGGACGCGCAGAAGGGCGACCGGTCACCGCTCGGGGGCGGGTGTTGGCCGCTAAGGTCGGCCGGATCATCGTCGCGGCAGGGACCAACGGCGCCGGCAAGAGCTCAATCGTTGGTCCGCTGATCCGGAGCGTTGGCGGCGCATACTATAATCCCGACGAACAGGCGCGGAGTTTCATGTCGATCGGGCTTGGTACCGAGCAGGCAAACGAGCGAGCATGGGGGCTCGGTTACGAGGGGCTTCAGCGAGCGATCGACCAGAATCTCAACTTCGCCTTCGAGACAACGCTTGGCGGTGCAAGCATCACGATGGAGCTGCTGCGCGCTCTCGCGCTCGAGCGTCGGGTCCTGATCTTCTATGTCGGCCTTGCCTCGGTGGATCTCCACATCCAGCGCGTGGCTGAGCGGGTGGCCCGGGGCGGGCACGACATCCCGGAGCGGAAGATCCGCGAGCGATACGACAACAGCAGGACTAATCTCCTCAAATTCATCGGGACGCGGGCTGAAATTCGGGTCTGGGATAACTCTCACCAGTCAGCGGACGGATCACCGGCGCCGCGGGAGGTCTTCCGCGTGCAAAACCGGGAGATGTTGATTCCGAAGGGCGGCGAGTTGTCCGCAACCGTTGCGTGGGCTCAGCCGCTCGTGGCCAAAGCGCTGAGTATCAGCCCGGGCTGATCCTGGGGCGGCTGACCTGCGGGCCATGTCCGGCGGGAGCAATCCCTGTCGCGCGACATGAGGCAATTTCGTCCAAAAACATACCACGACTATCGGTCATTGCCCATAATAGCGTCAAGCATAGTTTTGGGCATATTCCTCGTTGGGTGTCCGAAACCGACCGGTATTGGGCAGACGGACGGGAGACGTAGATTGACATTTTGTAGTTTATAGACGACGTTTTTGGGATGATCGAGATCAAGCAGACCGCTACCTTTCGGAAATGGGAAACGCGTCTGCGAGATAAGAGGGCACGAACCGTCATCGCAACTCGGCTCATGCGGCTAGCAGAAGGTCTAGCAGGCGATGTCTCGCCGGTCGGGGAAGGGATAAGTGAGCTGCGGATTCACTATGGGCCAGGCTATCGAGTTTACTTCAAGCGGCACGAAAGCGTCCTGATCGTGTTGTTGTGTGGCGGAGATAAGGGAACACAGGTGCGAGACATTGCCGTTGCCAAGCAACTAGCTAAGGAATGGAGTTCTGAAAATGGCTGAGAAACTGACGAGTTATGATCCGGCCGCCGCTTTGGTTGATGATGAAGAAATTGCGTACTTCATGGCGGATGCGTTTGAAACTGGTGATGCCAGCTATATCGCTAAGGCTCTAGGGGTGGTTGCCCGAGCTAAGGGGATGACGGAAATTTCTCGGCAGACGGGATTGTCACGTGAACAGCTGTATCGGTCGTTTAGCGAGCAAGGAAACCCCACCCTCAAAACAACGCTCGCAGTGATGAAGGTTCTCGGTGTCGAGATGACGGCGAAACCTCATGCCAAGCCGCCCGGTAGCCCGTTGTAAGATTTGCGGGCATGAAAGAAGGGTCTTCTGATGGTCGTTATGCCGCCGCTACATGGCCTACTTTTCCACCGCCGCGTACAGGGCACGAAGGTCTCCCCATTGCGAGGAGGTATCCTCCGCGACCCGGCCGGCCGCGTCTTCTCATCCTGATCGACGCTGGATGACTGGTTCTGAGCTTCGATGTGCTGGTGCTTTATGCGTGGGTAGCGTGGGTAGCGTCGTCGGTGGTCGGAGGAGCAGGTAATTGCGACAGTCATACCGGTTTCAGTCGACCTGCGCCTGCCGTCTGGGAGGCCGTCCTCGCCACCCAATAAGGCGACAACATCGCCTCAACGGAACCCCAGCACACCTACCAGGTTGAGCAGCTACGATGTTGCGGCTGTGCGTGAAAAACGGACAGGCGCGGTAGATTCAGTACACAGTATTGGGTGCGATCGATACCTGATGAGACAGCAGAGCTACGAATAGGGGTCCGTAGACAGCGAAGATGAGAAGGAAGGCCACCAGGGTCCACAAGCCCAGCCGGTCCATCAGCCGCACCCAGCGCGAGTCTTCTGCGATCGGAGTGTTGGCGAACGGAATTTTGGGCACCTCGGTAGCATCATGCGCGGGGCGTGAAACCAGCGTGCCGATTGTAACCACGACGAAGCAAATCAGGGCGGCCAGCAGCACCAAGCCGGCTGCGGCGGTGATCGCCATCGGGATTGGATGGACGAACGGGTCAGGCGAGAGAGAACTGATCCAGTCGCGCCGCGGCGTGCCGTACAGCCCCTGCCACATGAGGCCGATACCGATGCCCATCATCCCGACCGCCCATAGCCAGACGCTGACCACCGCGAGCTTGCGGGCATAAAGGACGCGGCCGGTCAGATGCGGGATCAGCCAGTAGCTCATCGCAATGAAGGTGAGCGCGGTTGCGGTTCCGACGGTGATGTGAAAATGTCCCGGAATGAACACGGTGTCATGCACCACCGCATCGTTCGGCATGCTGGCGAGAAGAATCCCGGTAGCGCCGCCGAGAATGAAGGTGAACATCGCCAGTACTTGGCCGGCGACGGATGGATTATCCCATGGCAAAGCCGTCAGCCAACCGAGCCAGCCACGCCCGCCGCGCGCATGACCCGCAGTCTCAAGTGAAGCCGCGACGGTAAAAGCCGTCAGCAGGCTGGGCGGAATGACGAAGAAGGTGAAGATCATCTGCTCCATCTTCCATCCCATCGCAATGCCGGGCACCGTCGCCTCGTGGTGCAGCCCCACCTCGACGGAGAATAGCAGGAACATCAGGAAGGTGAGCCGCCCGAGCGTATCCGAGATCAACCGTCCTCCCGCCTCGTAGGGAACGAAGGCGTACCAGGAGATATAGGCCGGCAACACCCAGAAATAGACGATGGCATGGCCAGTGTACCAGAACAGGGTGAAGGTCAGCAACGGGTCAATCCCCTTCTCGATACCCAGTGACCAGGGGATCACCCAGAAGATCAGCTCGGCAACAATGCCGATGGTGGTGAGAAACCAGAGAAGCCAGACCGACACGCTCATGTAGGAGACCAAGGGCGTCACACGTTCTGGATTGTTACGTTTCCAAATTGCGCGCATGCGGATCGTTTCCGCGCCTACCATCAGACTGCCGACGACGACCAGTGCAAGGCCGATATAGAACGGGGGGGCCGCCTTTAGCGGTGTGTAGAAGGTATAGAGCACCGAGGCATGGTTGGTCAGCGTCGCCTCGAGACTGAGCGCGAGGCCGAATATCATCAGGGCAAAGGCGGACCATATCCAGCCGAGATTGACTCGCACCCGCAACTCGCGCGCCGGGAAATAAAACAGCACGCCGGTGTTGAAGAAGGTGGTGAAGACCAGCGCGTTCAGCACGCCATGAATGGTCAGCCCCTGATAATAGGAGCTGGTCGGCACGCTGCCATAAACGTTGATATTGGCATAGTTCAGTGCCTGCGAAGGGCCGAAGGCCGAGCCGATAACCATGGCGGCGAAGGCGGTAAGAATGAAAGCGAGCGCGGGCGCCTTCAGGCTGCGCGCCCCGGCGGCTTCGCCCGGCAGGGTTCCGGTGATGGCGGACATGCTGTGCCTCCCTTACTTTCCGTTGCCGAACGCCGCGGCGCGGGCCGCGTGAACCTCGGTCCGGGTCATTGTCTTTGCCCGCGCCGCCTTGATTGCGGCCGGGGCGACCGGCTTGTAGTCCTCTGGCTCCCTGGTTCCGTTCCCCCAGGCCTCAGCAATATAAGCTAGAATTCCTGCAACCTGCCTGTCATCGAGCTGGCTGGCCCAGGCCGGCATCATGCCGTTGTAGGTCTTGCCCGCAGCATTGATCGGGCCCTTGAGGCCGTACAGCAAAACGTCGGTCAGTGCCGCCTGGCCGGCAGCGGAACGTTCATATTCAGGGACCGTTCCCATCAACGGCGGAAAGGCGCTACCGAGCCCCTGGCCGTTGGCCTGATGGCAGGCGGCGCAATGGCTGGCGTAAGCCGCGGCCCCCAGCTTCTCGAGCGAGGCGGTAGCTGTTCCGGTGGTCGGAGCGATGGTCGATACCGCGGCCTTCGCTGGCAGGTGCGACACGACTTCGAACTTGCCGATCATGTTCTGATGGCCGATGCCGCAATACTGGTCGCAGACCACAAGATATTCATGGGGCTTGTGAAACGTCGCGAATACATGAGCGACATAGCCGGGCAGGACCTCCACGTTCACGTCGGTGCCGGGCAGTTCGAATCCGTGGATCACGTCGGCACTGGTGACATAAAAGTCGATCCGCGCGTTCTCGGGCACCACGATCTTGTCCGGATCGAACTGAAACTGCCTGGCGATCAACGAAACCTGGTAATGATGCGGCCCGAGTTTCACTACGCCGGGATGGCGAAACATCTTTTCCTTCAGGATACGATGGATCGACGCCGTCATCGGGTCGGTGGGAAATCGTCCAGGCGCTGAAAACATGCGCCAGAATGACAGCCCCAGTAACACGGCAAGTCCGAGAAGCCCGATCACGAACCAGCGCAGTTCGTAATTCGGAGTCTTGCCGTCTCGACCAGTCATGGTGTGTAGCGCCCGGCCGAGATGGCGAACAGGCCCAACCAGACCGCCACCGTGCTGAGCCCCACCAGCGTCACGATCAGGATTGCGCCCCGTGGCTTCGCATGAAGCATCGGCTTTTCAGGGGCAGGGGGGATGGGTAATTCGCTCATGACAGCACCTCAAAGTTCGGGCGTGATGGCACCAGTAGATATGATAAGCTGAAAAGGTAGAGGAATGTAAACCTGCGTTGCACGCAAGATATTGATTGAGACTATTTTGAAACCACGGGCACGGCTTCACCGGTTGCGGATCACATTCGCGCCGTGGTTGGCCCGAGTTGACGGAGGGCTTGTCATGACCAAGTCGCTTTATCCTGCCTCCACTCCTGAAATCCGTAACCGCCGCCGCAAGCTGACGCCGGAGACGAGCGATGCCTTTGAGGCATTTAGCCGGGCGGCGTTCGCAGAGGGCAATCTGAGCGCGAAGATGAAGCAGATCATCGCCGTCGCGGTTGCTCATGTTACCCAGTGTCCTTACTGCATTGAGGGTCACACGAAGGCGGCGAAACGCGCCGGCGCCACTCCAGAAGAGTTGATGGAGGCTGTCTGGGTCGCTGCCGAAATGCGGGCGGGTGGCGCTTTTGCGCATTCGACGATCATGCTGTCCGCACTCGACGCCGATCATGGACACCACAAGGGATGAGAGCCCACGCGGTACGCCTTCGACGCGTCTACGATCCTGTTGAGCCGGAGGACGGCACACGGGTCCTGATCGACCGCCTCTGGCCGCGCGGGCTTTCGCGCGAGAAGGCGGCAGTCGACATCTGGCTGAAGGAGATTGCGCCAAGCGATAAGATCCGCCGCGAGTTCGGGCATGATCGTCGGCGCTGGCCGCATTTCGCGGCGGCGTATCGTGCTGAACTCGCGTCCAATCCGGCCGCGCTCGAACAACTTCTCGCCCTTTGCGACGACGGTCAGGTGACGCTGCTTTACGCGGCACACGACACAGAGTGCAACAACGCGGTGGTGGTTGCTGCTGTGCTGGAAGGTCGCGATCCTGCACCTCATGGCTGAACCAGCACCATCGTGACAATCACGACCATCAGGACAATCGGGATGGCCACGCCCTGCCTCAGACTTGACATGGCCGACCGGGCATCGTCGCGCAGCCGCCGGCGCCAGACGGACAGCACGCCATGATACCAGGAGAGCAGCAACACGGCGGCCAATTTCACCAGCCACCACGGTGCGCTCCAGGATATCGTGCCGGGCGTCAACGCAAGCAGGATGCCGAACCCCCAGGCCGCGTACATCGCGGGATTGACCAGGCGCTTGAAGATCTGGCGCTCGAGGGCCGCGAACGCCATCGCCGCCGGACTCGCCGGCTCCAGCCCATGATGGCGCAGATAGATCAA
>NZ_AFPR01000584.1:0-4790 GCF_000219295.1 Acidiphilium sp. PM | reverse complement strand
TGAAATATGGATTTCTTATCATATTCCGTCCCTGCGTGCCGGTCTAACCTCCTTTTCCCATTCATTCCTCTTCATCGCAGGAGTCATCATGAAATCCATACTCATCACCGGCTGCTCCTCGGGCTTTGGCCTGGAGACCGCGAAATACTTCCTCGAACGCGGCTGGCGCGTCATCGCCACCATGCGCACCCCGGATGACAGCGTTATTCCCCCTGCCCCCAATCTGTAGCTGTTGAAGCTGGATGTGACAGACCAGAGCAGCATCGCGCAGGCCATCACCGCGGCTGGGAATATCGACGTGCTCGTGAGCAATGCCGGCATCGGCTGGCTGAACGCGCTCGAAGGCACGCCGATCGACATGGTCCGACGCATCTTCGAAACCAATACCTTCGGTACCATGGCGATGATCCAGGCCGTTCTGCCGCAATTCCGGGCGCGCAAGTCCGGCACCATCATCAATGTGACCTCGACGGTTACGTTGCGCCCGCTGCCGCTGCTCTCGGTCTACACGGCCAGCAAGGCGGCGGTGAACGCCTTTACCGAATCCTTTGCGCTGGAGCTTGAGCCTTTCAACATCAGGGTGAAACTCGTTCTCCCCGGCCTCGCCCCGGAGACCCGCTTCGGTGACAATGCCCGCGCCCTCACCCCGGATGCGCTGGCGTTTCCTGAACCCTACGCCCCGCTGGGCCAGGCCGTCATTGCAGGCCTCGTGGGCGCGCATGAGGAATTCACTCGGCCCTTGGACGTCGCGGCGGCTATCTGGCGGGCCGCGACGGATGATGCCGCCCCAACGCGCATTCCCGCCGGGGCTGACGCCGTCACATGGTCAAAGCAAGTCTGATGATCTGATTAAGATGTGGCGCGGCGTAATGACTTTCCCAGGCCATGCCGCCGGCCTTTGACCCGGATCGCCCTTCCAAGCCATGGCCGCCCGGTGTAGACGCCGGCCCGGCCAGGCTGGAACATCATCCCCGCAAGCACCGCGACTTTGTCGGAAGTCCGTTTTCCGCAGCTTCGGGTTCAAAAACAGTGAATTTCAGCGTCACACATCCAAGCGGGCTGATGAATCGGCCGCAGCGATGAGCCGCTGATGGAGGAACCGGCCAATGGCGTTCAGGGATTGCTCAGCCGCAAGCAAGCGGTCGAGGGAAGACTGGAAGACGTGGGGCATACCGTTCCAGACCACTAGCGTGACGTCCACGCCGGCTGCCCGCGCCCGATCCGCGTAGCGGACGGAATCGTCGAGCAGGACCTCATCTTCGCCGACATCGATACGGATCGGCGGCAGACCGCCAAGCCGTGCGTAGAGCGGCGATGCCCTGGGATCGGTGGCTACCTGCCCTTGCAGGTAAGCGTCGGCGAAGGCCTGGAGTGTCCCACGCGTGAAGATCGGGTCCGCCTCGGCGCGGGTTTCGAAGCTGGCGCCGGTGAGAGCGAGGTCGCTCCAGGGCGACATCACGGCCGCCGCGACGGGTTGCAAAGTTCCCCTCTTCCTTTCGTCCGCGAGGATCGACAGCAGTGCCAGCGTCAGGCCACCGCCTGCAGAGTCGCCCGCAACAACAATCCGTTCGGCTCCGTCTGCGACGAGGCCCCGATGGGCGGCGACCACATCGTCGATTGCGGCTGGGAATGGATACTCGGGGGCAAGCCGGTAATCGGGCACGAAAGTATCGGCGCCGATCCGCGTGGCGATCTGCCCGGCGAAGCTGGTAAATGCCCGGGCCGAGCCAAGCATGTAACCACCACCATGCAGGTAGAGCATCCGTATCGCAGGCTGCGCCGTGTCCGGGCGAAGCCAGAACCCTTTGATGCCGCCGACCGTCGCCGGTTCGATACGTATCCCCGCCGCAGGGGAGGTAGCGGCGAGCATGGCGTCGAATATCGGCCGCGCCTCTGGGCCGAGGACCTCGCCCTTATGAGGTGACGCAGCCTGCCGCATCGCGGCTACAGCCGCGGCGTCCTGAGGAAGAAGGGGATGAATGTCGGTCATGAACCGTCTCCTTGTTTGACGTATGGCCCGGCACTCAGCCCTTCGCCCACTGGGTGGCGGCATCCTTGGCAAAATCCGCGTAAGAGCGGGGTGCGCGACCAAGCAGCTTGGCAAGATGAGCAATGTCGGCAGCTGTCGCCGTGGCACCGTCCGTCTGATAGCGACCGAACATCAGACGCAGGTCGAGCGCGTGCCACGCGGGCAGCATGGCTTTCATCCGCTGCTCCATCACGGTGAGATCGTCGCCGCCATAGCGAATGGCGCGGCCGAGTGCGTCGCTCCAGATCGCCGCGAGACCTTCTCCGGTCAGGCTGTCTGGGCCGACCAGTTCATAGATCTCGCGACCAATCGGTGCGGGTGCCTGGTCCCGGCGGAGCAGTTCGATGGCAGCGGCTTCACCGATATCGCGGATATCGACCATCGAGACCCCCTTCGAACCGATCGGCGCGGCATAGGTGCCGAACTTCAGCAGCGGGTCTTTCTGGCGAAGGTCGTTCTGGATGAAGTAGGCCGGACGCAGGATTGTCGCCGGCAGGTCCAGCGCCTCGATCATCCGCTCGATCGTGTGCTTGCCGGCGAAATGCGGCACGTCGGCATAGGTCTCGCCCTTGAACACCGACAGATAGACGATGCCCTTGACGCCGGCCTCGCGCGCGACCGTCAGTGTCAGCATGGCCTCGGTCAGCTCATCGGCAACATTGGGAACGAGCAGGAAGAGTGTGCTTACTCCCTCGAGTGCCGCGCGCACCGAGTCGATATCGGCGAGGTCGCCGCGTACCGGCGTAACGCCGGAGGGAAGCGACGCCTTGCCAGGCGAGCGGGTGAGCGCGCGGATATCGGCCCCGCGCTCATGGAGATGGGCCAGAACCTGGGCGCCGATCGTGCCGGTGCTACCTGTAACGAGAATGCTCATGATGGGTACTCCTCTGGTGGCTGCGGAAATCCATCCGCGAGAAGGAGCAAAAATAGCTGTTCCATTTTTAGCTGACAGCCGCCATGTTTGAAACAGATCATCCCAAAGACGGAACACCTTATGGACCTGCAAGCCCTGTCCGATTTCAATCTGGTGGCCACCCATGGCGGGATCGGTCGCGCCAGCCGGGCTTCTGGCCGGTCGAAGGCGACGCTGTCGCGCAAGGTCGCGGAACTGGAGCAGAATCTCGGCGTGCGGCTGATCGAGCGCGGCTCGCAGAGCCTGCGCCTGACCGAAGAGGGACGCGCCCTGCATGAGCGCACCTGTGGGCCGCTTGACGAGATCGCGGAAGCACGCGAGGCGGTGGTGCTGGGAGCTTCCACCCCGCGCGGTCGGCTCAGGGTCAGCATCCCGGTCGTCATCGCGCATATGGCATTCGGTCGGATCGGCGCGCGTTTCGCCCTCACCTATCCGGACGTTCAGCTCGAGATCGTCGCCGAGGATCGCAAGGTTGACCCGGTGGAGGACGACTATGATCTCGTCATCCGCGTTGATCCAGCGCCGGACGACCGACTGGTCGGCCGCCGGTTCCTGAATGACGAGCGCCTGATCGTGGCGCCGCCGGACTTGCCGCGGGCTACGAGCCATTCAGCGGCGATGGGTGAACTTGCCGTGCGGGCGGTGGTGTTGACCACGACGCCGCCGGACATCACCTGGCGGCTCCGCGCCAATCAGGGATCTGATATCTTTATCAAGCCGGAGCCTGTGCTGCGGCTGTCATCGCTGTTGATGGTGCGCGACGCGGTGCTGGCCGGCGCCGGGGCTGCGGTGTTGCCCAAAATGCTTGTCGCCGACGATGTCGCGGCGGGCCGCCTCGTCCTTTGGGGACCAGTGTCCGAACCTCCAGTCGAGCTCTGGGCGCTACAAAGTTCCCGCCGGCTTGTCGGGGCGAAGGTGCGCGCCTTCCTGAACGTCGTGGAGAAATCCTTCCCAGACAGGGCATTTCTGCCGCCTGCGTGACGCGGGTGCGTCGGCTCCGACGCACATTCGGAAATAATCGCCAAGAAAATGCAACCGCCCCTGAAGGGTCAGCGTGCAAGAAAACGTTCGAGATTGCTGCGGACGATAAGGCGGTGGAACGGGGCGATCGTCATCAGGTACACGCGGCCCGGCAGATTATGGCAGTGCACGGCCGTGGTAATGATAAGGACGCGCTTCTCCTCGTCCGTCGTGACCCGCACCAGGACTGAGGCTCTAAAATCGAGGTGCCGGTCGTCTTCCCCCAGCACAAGCTCCCGCTCCGAACGCGCCAGGACCGGAAAGAACGCCACGGTCGCGCGACCTTCGGACTCGGCATCCTGCCGTATCCGCCGAGAGGATTTTACGCCGCCCGCCGAGACGACGGCGTCGCGGAGGCGGAGCAGCACCCGAAACCAGGCCGGCGGGTGTTCCAAGGCCTCGCGCGCCAGGGCCTCGATATCATGGGGCGCCTCATCGGGCAGCATGATGGCATAGGCGTCGACCAGATCCGCACCGACAAACCAGTCCGCAATAGCGCTCTCGGCGGGCGGCCTGACGAGATTTGCTCTCTTGCCAGGCGTTCGAGGCGAACCTGGCGCGGAACACAGACGCATAGAAGGTAGCACGGGAGTCTCCTCAGGAATGCTGAGGGAGACGTTCATATCAGCCCCGTCCCTGCTCGACCAGTTCCAGCGCGGGCACACCAACGAGCGGTGCCAGCTTTTGCTGGATTGCAACGATTCCGGCCAGCAAAGCCTTCAAAACGCTTACAACCGCGTCCCGGCCGACGAACGGCTCAGGGAGGAATGGGCTCCTGAGAGTGACGTCCGGGTCGAGATATTTTTCCAACGCCACCGAAGCCTTCGC
>NZ_AFPR01000585.1:0-7695 GCF_000219295.1 Acidiphilium sp. PM | reverse complement strand
TCCGCATGCAGCCGGTCTGGTAGGAGCCGCGCCATGCACCAGTATGTCATCCCCGCCGCCTTCGCCCTGTTCGTCTGGTGGTTCAGCACCGGCGCGATCATCTATCTCGACGGCCTGCCCCGCCGCACCTTCAAATGGAGCATGCTCGGCGCCAGCGCGGTGCTGCTCGCCTGTCTGTGGGGCCTGCACGACACCGCCGGGCGAACCACCGTCGGCGCCGCCTATCTCGCCTTCTTCTACGGCCTGTTCGCCTGGGGCTGGCAGGAGATCAGCTTCTACATGGGCTACGTCACCGGGCCGCGCCGCGCGCCCTGCCCGGAGAATTGCGCCGGCTGGCGGCATTTCGGCCACGCGGTGCAGACGAGCCTGTGGCACGAGCTGGCGATCATCGCCACCGCCGGCCTCGTCGTCGCCCTCACCTGGGGCCAGCCGAACCAGATCGGCACCTGGACCTTCATGGTGCTGTGGTGGATGCACCAGAGCGCCAAGCTCAACGTCTTTCTCGGCGTGCGCAACCTCAACGAGGAATTCCTCCCCGAGCACCTGACCTTCCTGAAGAGCTTCCTGCGCAAGCGGCCGATGAACCTGCTCTTCCCCTTCTCCATCACGATCTCGACGGTGATCGCCGTGCTGATGTTCCAGCGCGCCACCGCCGCCCCCACCGCCTTCGCCCGCGTCGGCGGCATGTTCCTCGGCACGATGATGTCGCTCGCCATCCTCGAGCACTGGTTCCTCGTGCTGCCGCTGCCGGCGGCGCGGCTGTGGAAATGGAGCCTGCGCTCGCGTGCCCCGGCGCGGCCCTTCGCGGTCGAGATCGTCGCCGGCTTCCTCGGCGCCGGCAAGACCACCTTCATGCGCCGCCGCCTCGCCATGCTGGCCGAGCAGCCGGCCGCCACCCGCGAAAAGACCGTCGTCCTCGTCAACGATTTCGCCACGGTCGGCATCGACGGCTCGCTGCTGCGCGGCCAGGGGGCGGATGTGGTGGAGCTGCCGAACGGCTGCATCTGCTGCTCGCTGCGCGACGATCTCGCCACCCAGCTCGAGGAGGTGGTCGCCCGTTTCGCGCCCGACCGCGTGCTGATCGAACCCTCGGGCGTGGCCGATCTGGCCTCGCTGATCGGCGTCATCCAGCGCCCGACCATCGCCGGCTTCGTGCGCGACCTGCGGGTGATCACCCTGATCGATGCCGGCGCCTTCCTCGCCGATTTCGCCGAGATGCAGGCGCACCTGACCGTGCAGGCCCGGCTCGCCTCGCTGGTGGTGATCAACAAGACCGATCTCGTCAGCCCGACCGAGCGCCTGCTCGTCGAGGCGACGCTGCACCGCCTGAGCCCGGAGACAAGGCTGGTCACCGCCTGCTACGGCGCGGTGCCGCCGGACGCGCTGACCCCCCGCCCCGCGCCGGACGCCGCGCCCCCGCACGACCACGAACATGATCACCACGCGCACGAACACCACGACCACGCGCCCGATCATGCCCACCACCACGACGCAGTTCACGGCCATCACGATCATGAGGACCACGATCATCACGATCACGACCACGACCACGGCGCCGCCGCCGGCTTCGCCTCCTGGCACGGCACGCTCGGCCCGCTCTGCGACGCCGAGGCGATCGGCCGGGTGATCGAGGCGGCGGCGCGCGGCACCTTCGGCCCGGTCGCCCGGCTCAAGGGCCTCGCCCGCGTCGGCCGGGGCTGGATCCAGTTCGACGTCGCCGGCCACCACGCCAGCATGGCCGCCTTCGCCGCCGCCGAGGGGGAAGCCCCGCGCGTCGTCGCCATCGGCCGCGATCTCGATGAAACCGGCCTCGCCGCCGCCTTCGCCGGCTGCGAACTGCACCTCGCCACCTGATCCGTCACCGCGCGGCACCAACACCAAGAAAGGGAGGATACGCGCCATGGACTACGAACATTTCTTCCGCTCCCAGCTCGACCAGCTCCGCAGCGAGGGGCGCTACCGCGTCTTCGCCGACATCGAGCGCCATGCCGGCAACTTCCCCCGCGCCACCCAGCACGGCGACGATGGCGGCCGCCCGGTCACCGTCTGGTGCTCGAACGACTATCTCGGCATGGGCCAGCACACCGCCGTGCTCAGCGCGATGCACCAGGCGCTCGACCGCTGCGGCGCCGGCGCCGGCGGCACCCGCAACATCGCCGGCACCAACCACTATCACGTGCTGCTCGAAGCCGAGCTGGCCGACCTGCACGGCAAGGAAGCGGCGCTGCTGTTCAACTCGGGCTACATGTCCAACTGGGCCTCGCTCTGCACCCTCGCGCACAAGCTGCCGAACTGCGCCGTGCTGTCGGATGCCTCGAACCACGCCTCGATGATCGAGGGCATCCGCCACAGCCGGGCCGAATGCATCGTCTTCCGCCACAACGACCCGGCCGACCTCGCCCGCCACCTCGCCGCACTCGATCCGGCACGGCCCAAGCTCGTCGCCTTCGAGAGCGTCTACTCGATGGATGGGGACATCGCCCCGATCGCCGATATCTGCGACGTCGCCGACCGCTACAACGCCATGACCTATCTCGACGAGGTGCACGCCGTCGGCCTCTACGGCCCGCGCGGCGGCGGCATTTCCGAGCGCGAGGGCCTCGCCCACCGCCTCACCCTGATCGAGGGCACGCTGGCCAAGGGCTTCGGCGTCATCGGCGGCTACATCACCGGCAGCGCCGCGCTGTGCGACTTCGTGCGCAGCTACGCCTCGGGCTTCATCTTCACCACCGCCCTGCCGCCCACCGTCGCCGCCGGCGCGCTCGCCAGCATCCGCCACCTCAAGACCAGCGACGCCGAGCGCATCGCGATGCACGCCCGCGTCGCCACCCTGCGCCGCAAGCTCGACGCGATCGGCGTGCCGCATCTGCCCAACCCGAGCCACATCGTGCCGGTGATGGTGGGCGACGCGACGCTCTGCAAGCAGATCAGCGACATCCTGCTCGACCGCTTCGGCATCTACGTCCAGCCGATCAACTATCCCACCGTGCCGCGCGGCACCGAGCGCCTGCGCCTCACCCCTTCGCCGCTGCACACCGAGGCGGATATCGACCGGCTGATCGACGCGCTGCGCCTGGTCTGGCGGGAGATGGACGTGGCGCGCGCCGCCTGATCCAATCATGGCGTGGATGATTGACCGTCCCCCCGATGAGTGGTCCGGGTTGAAAGTTGGTGCATTGTTGTGTCTGGCGCCATGACCGGCCGCGGGTGGAGCGAAGTGGAGCCGGAGGCCGGCCATGGCGACGGCGCGGCTTCCGGGGCTGCCGATATCCGAGCGAACTGTGCGTCCTGACAGTGTTGTAGGCCGCCGCCAGGCCTCGATCAGGACCTTCGCTTTCACCAGTGTGTAGAAAATCTCCCATTGAGCAGTTCATCACGCAGCAAGCCGTTGAAGGACACGCAGTATCCGTTTTCCCATGGCCAACCTGGCGTGATGTAGAGCGTCTCCACACCGGCCTTCCCGAGCCATTGCCGCACCGCCCTGGCGATGAATTCAGGACCATAGCACGTCGGGAATGGGGTCCGCCGAGCCAGCGTGGCGTCTTGCGCTGCGTCCATCGGCGCTGTCCGAGCACGCGGCAAACACGCCGCTCCGAGACAGTCATCTTTTCCATGATGTGATCGATGCAGCGCCGGCGCCGCAGGGGGCTCAGAAGTTTCCCCGCGCCGCCTCCGTCAGGATCGGCTTGTCCAGCGACTGATCAGCGACTAGTCGCTTCAACCGGTCGTTCTCACGCTCCAGGTCCTTCATCCGCGGCACCTGATCAATCTTCAGACCGCCATACTCCTTGCACCACGGATAGTTGCTCTGCTCGGTGACGCCAATCCGGCGGCACGCATCCGCAACCGTCCCGCCCTGCGCCAGAACAATCTCAGCCTCGCACAACTTGCGATGATCTCTTCTGGCTTGTGTTTCCTCGCCATCCCACTCTCCTTCATGCCAAAATCTAAAGCAGATCCAGGATCACTCCGAAGGAAAAGATCAGGCCATGTTTTCAAGGCACAGGTATCCGCAAATTATTTTTATATCTAAATTATCGAATTCAGTGATGTATTTGATCTCCCAAGCAGTCTGTTTGTTTATACCGGTTAAGAGGATACTACAGGTAAAGGAGATCGTCGATGCGAATGCGCCGTCCGAGATCGTCGAGATTTGCTGTCATCAGTATGGCTCTCCTCGTCAGCCCCATCTCCATTGGAAACGGCGTTGCAGCGGCACCGCCACAAATCGCGACATGCGCAAGTTGCCACGGCGTCAACGGCATGGGCAACCTCAGCGCCGGCTTTCCAGCCCTGGCGGGGCTGCCGGCGCCGTATATCGAGCGGCAACTCACCGCCTTCAAACATGGCGAGCGCAAGAATGCCGTGATGCAGTCAATGGCAAATCCACTCGATGCCAAGGCGCGCGCGGCCATAGCCGCCTATTATGCGACGCTGCCGGTGCCAGCCACGCCCGAGCCGACCAAGAGGCTGAACACGCAGGGCGAAGCCCTTGCCATGAACGGTGTCTGGGGCGGCAAACTGACAGGTGTTCCCGCCTGCGATTCCTGCCACGGTCCCTATGGTATCGGTGTCGGCGTCTCGTTCCCACGCCTTGCAGGGCAGCCGCAATCCTACATCTCGGCGCAACTGACTGCCTGGAAGAATGGCAGCCGCACAGGCGATCCGCTCCACTTGATGAGCAATGTAGCGAGACAGTTGTCGGCGGCCGAGATTTCGGCGGTCAGCGCCTTTTACGCCAGCCTGTCGCCGAACCCGACCACCCTGCCCGGTCTCGTGCCGGACGGAGGCAAACAATGATCCGCCGGACAATCGCCGCACTTCTCGCGGCTCAACTGCCGATCGCTGCGGCGCTGGCCACCAACCCCGCACAACCCTCATTTGCACCGCCGCCGCGGGCCGACATGCCGAAAGGCCCGTTCGGCGATGCCGTCAAACTTGGAGAAAATATTTTCCGCCATACCACCGTCTATGCCCATGGCGTGATCGGCGACGCGCTGAACTGCAGCAACTGCCATCTGGATGCCGGCCGCCTTGCCGGTTCGGCGCCGATGTGGGCCGCCTACACGGGCTATCCGGCATACCGGAAAAAGAACCGCAAGGTGAACAATTTCGGCATGCGGCTACAGGGCTGCTTCCGCTTCAGCGAGAACGGCAGAGTGCCAGCGCTCGACAGCAAGACAATCATCGCGCTCGAAGCGTATTCCTTCTGGCTCGCTAAAAACGCGCCGACCGGCGCGCACCTCGCCGGCCGTGGCTACCCCAGGCTTGCCGCGGCAGCGGAATCACCGGACTATGCCCGCGGCAGGACTGTCTATCGTCAGGACTGCTCATTGTGCCATGGGGCCCGCGGCCAGGGGCAATATGCGCGCGGACAAACCGTCTTCCCGCCGCTCTGGGGCACGAAGTCCTTCAACTGGGGCGCCGGCATGGGCAGCGTGAAGAACGCTGCCGAATTCATCTATGCTAACATGCCCTTCGGCGCCGTCGGCACACTGAGCGTCCAGCAAGCCTGGGACGTCGCGCAATATGTCGACAGTCACGATCGGCCGCAGGACCCGCGCTTCTCCGGCAGCGTCGCGGCAACACGGAAGGCATTCCACGATAGCAAGTTCTCGATGTATGGCCGCAAGGTGAACGGTCATCTGCTCGGATCGAATAAATAATCGGTGCAAAGGAGCACGGAATGTCTGACACTGGCCAGACTGAACGGGATTCATCCCTCCAACTCAGCCGACGTATTGCCCTCTCCCTACCCGCGGTAGGTGTCGGAACAGCCGTCATCGGCGCCATGATCATGCCCGCGGCCGAAGCTGCGAATTCGGCGCCTCCACCGAACCTGATCACACCAGAGAGTAAAAAACTCAGAGCTTTGGCTGCGGCCCTTGCCAAGGCGCCCCGTCGGCGGAATTACAAATCCGTGCCAATGATCCTGACAAATTCCGATCAATGGGACAGTGAAGCTCTACATATCCTTTTTACCTATGCGGCCGGTCCGAAACAGATCTGGGACAACACAGACCTTACCGGTCCGTGGCTCAACCTGATGCGAAACGCTATGAATGCGCAGATCTGGTCCTGGAAGCATCCGAACTTTATCGCCGTATCGGCCACCCACGGAAGCGCCCATCTCGCACTCTATGACAACTATATCTGGAAAAAATACTTATCCAGTTTTACCGGCGGAAAATTCTCATCGAACATCTGGATCGAAGAGCCGTCGGCGGCTAGTTCGCCGGCCTCCAGCTTCAACGATCCGAAGGGAGTCTTTTCCCCGCACGACAACTCTATCGTCGTGCTGCAACGGCGCGGCGCCGTATTCTGCGCATGCCATAACGAAGTGTGGGAACTCACGATGGCTGTGCTCAAAAGGGGCATTAATCCCGACAAGCTTTCCCATGAGCAGCTCGCCGCCGAGTTCACCAATCATCTGATCCCCGGGGTCGTACTAACACCTGGTATAGTTGGGACGATTCCCCAATTCGAACTCGCAGGATTTCAGTATGCGAAATAGGCATATAAAAGCGGTCGCAACGGGCTTGTTCGTCCTTTTGGCCGGTGCAGGCCTTGCCTACGCCACGTCGCCGCATGACACGGGGTGGCGTGGCAAGGTTCAGCCGCCACAATATCGCGGTGCCATCTTCCCGCCCTGGCAAGGCGGCGCCAACAACGACACCGTAAACAAGGGCTTTGTATTCACCATTCCGGAAGTGGACGACGTTGCCGATTTCCATGGTGATGTCGATCACCCTAGGCTCGTTCTGTATATCGGTGGTAACTACTATTTCGCCGTCGCTCCACTGGTGAAGGTGTTTGAGAAAGAAAACCCCCAATACTTGGGGAAGGTCTTCGTTGTCACCATCCCGCCAGGAATGTTGATTAAGGCCATGAATGCGGACGGGCGATTCACGATCGGCAATATGAGCTTTACCGCTAAGCCCGACGCTTATCTCGCAGGCCTGAAGAAGGTAAAGTCGCTGATCACTGCTGGTAGGCTGACGGCGCCGGCGGTGGCCTATGCGACGAATGACCTTACGATCATGGTGCCGAAGGGGAATCCTGACCACATCAGGGATCTTGCAGATCTCGCACGCAAAGGCGTGAAGGTGGCGATGCCAAATCCTGCTTTTGAAGGTATTGCCCGTCAGATTGAGGCTAGTTTGCGAAAAGCTGGTGGCAAGAAGCTCGAACATGAGATTTACAACACCGGAGTCAAAAATGGTACGACGCTTCTCACACATATCCACCACCGGCAGACGCCGTTGTTTTTGATGCAAGGTCTTGCTGATGCGGGCGTAACCTGGAAATCAGAAGCAATCTTTCAGGAAGAGATTGGTCATCCGATCAGCCATGTCGATCTGCCGGCACGTTACAACACGACCGCTATTTACGGTGGCGCGATGGTGAAGAATGCTCCTCATCCGCATGCAGCAAAGGCATGGTTGTCATTTATTCAGTCACCAGCAGCGCTGAAGATTTTCGAGCATTATGGTTTCAAACAGTACAAGAGGGTTTGAGTTCTGCACCTATTTCCATGGCTACGGCGCGTTTGATTCAAGCCCCTACGGAGGGCGTGGAACATGGCGGGCCATTTCTGGTTTGTCCGTTATCGAAACATTTTGCGCTAGAGCGGCTTTCGACCGGTCTGAATCGCGAGGGGATTCCCATTGGCGTTGATTTCTGATTCAGAATCGG
>NZ_AFPR01000586.1:0-524 GCF_000219295.1 Acidiphilium sp. PM | reverse complement strand
GTCGAGATCACGCAGGAGATCGGCCCATTCGACGCGCTTGCCGGCCCGGCGGAGTTTTTCGTCGAGCGCCTGGTGCAGGATCAGCGCGAGAAAAGAACAGAACACATGGCCGCGGATGGCGGCGTCGGAGGAATGGTAGATTGGCCGGGTGCGCATCGTCGCCTTCGCCACACGGAACAGCCGTTCGACATTCTGCAGGTCCCGGTAGCGGAGCACCGCCTGCAGCGGCGAGATCCTGGCATTGGAGCGCAGCACGAAGACGCCGTCGAAGCGGGCTTCCTCGGCGAGCTTGCCGGCGTCGATCTCGAACAGCTTGCTCTTGCGGCCGGGCTTTGCGTCACTGACCGGGCGCAGGAAGCGGCGATAGGCGGAGTTGCCGATCAGCGCCTTGTCGCCTCGCTTCAGCTGACGATCGAGGGCGGCGACCACCTGGCGCCTGGTCTCGGCCTCTTCGATGGCCACCGCCTCGTTGCGGCAGACGATATAGCGCTTGCCCGCGACCTTGACCTCCTTGATGAAGAGCT
>NZ_AFPR01000587.1:0-599 GCF_000219295.1 Acidiphilium sp. PM | reverse complement strand
CAATCACCGGCACCAGCACCGAGACATCGGCGGTGTTGCCCGGCCACATCTCGGTGCAGATCGGCCTTCCGTCCTGATCGATCACCACGCCCAGGATCATCTGCGCGAGCTGTGGGCGGTAATCCTTGGAGTGGCCCCGCGCGCCCAGCGTCTCGCCGCCGGCACCTTCGAAATACAGCGAGGTGGTGTCCATGAACACGACCGAGAGGTCGGTGAACAGATCATGCCGTCGGGCGAAGAGCCGCTCTTCCACCAGATCCTTCACCGTCCGCGGTGCAAAGGGCGTGGCATCCCCCTGTTCCTCGTCCGGCAACTCCTCGCCGAGCCAGGCCATGGCGCGGTAGAGGTGATGCAGGCCGAGCTCCTCGGTGCCGGGAATGTCGTAATCGTCGAGCCATTTGTCGCAGGCGCGATCCGAGCCCGAGACCATGATCCGGTGGAGCACGGTGGCGAACACCGCGCGCTCGACCGGGAACTCGAACTGCCGCCCGGCCAGCAGCTCCTCGAGCACCGCAGCGATCCCGCTCTCCTGCCACAGCCGGCCGAAGAGCAATGGCGCGCCGAACCGGCGCATGCTCAGCATGGTCGCCTCATTCTCT
>NZ_AFPR01000588.1:0-762 GCF_000219295.1 Acidiphilium sp. PM | reverse complement strand
GGAGAATGAGGCGACCACGCTGAGCATGCGCCGGTTCGGCGCGCCATTGCTGTTCGGCCGACTGTGGCAGGAGAGCGGGATCGCTGCGGTGTTCGAGGAGCTGCTGGCCGGGCGGCAGTTCGAGTTCCCGGTCGAGCGCGCGGTGTTCGCCACCGTGCTCCACCGGATTATGGTCTCGGGCTCGGATCGCGCCTGCGACAAATGGCTCGACGATTACGACATTCCCAGCACCGAGGAGCTCGGCCTGCATCACCTCTACCGCGCCATGGCCTGGCTTGGCGAGGAGTTGCCGGAGGCAGAGCAGGCGGATGCCACGCCCTTTGCGCCACGGACGGTGAAGGATCTGGTGGAAGAGCGGCTCTTCGCTCGGCGGCATGATCTGTTCACCGATCTCTCGGTCGTATTCATGGACACCACCTCGCTGTATTTCGAAGGTGCCGGCGGCGAGACGCTGGGCGCGTGGGGCCACTCCAAGGATTACCGCCCACAGCTCGCGCAGATGATCCTGGGCGTGGTGATCGATCAGGACGGAAGGCCTATCTGCACCGAGATGTGGCCGGGCAACACCGCCGATGTCTCGGTGCTGGTGCCGGTGATCGACCGCCTGCGGTCGCGCTTCGGCATCACCCGGGTCTGCGTTGTCGCCGATCGCGGCATGATCAGCGCCGCGACGATCGCCGCGCTGGAGGAGCGCGGGCTGGAATACGTCCTCGGCGCAAGGGAACGCACCGACCGCATCGTCCGCGAGGTGGTGCTGGCCGA
>NZ_AFPR01000560.1:0-34426 GCF_000219295.1 Acidiphilium sp. PM | reverse complement strand
GTGGCGCTGGAGGCGGCGGGCGGTCCCGCCCTGCCCCGCGCGTCGGGCCTGCCAGACACGCTTTTCGCCCATGACGGCCAGATCACCAAGCGCCCGGTCCGCGCGCTTACACTCTCGGCGCTGGCGCCAAAGCCGGGCGAGCATCTCTGGGATATCGGCCTCGGCTCCGGCTCGATCTCCATCGAATGGCTGCTCTCCGCGCCGGGCACACGAGCCTCGGGGCTGGAGGCCGATCCAACCCGCGCCGCTCGCGCCCGGGCCAACGCCGAGTCTTTCGGGCTGGGCGCGCGGCTTGGCGTCACCGAGGCGCGCGCGCCAGAAGGACTGGACGGGCTCGCGCCGCCCGATGCCGTCTTCATCGGTGGCGGAGCGACGGAGACGTTGCTTGCGGCGCTCTGGCCGAGGCTGCCCGAAGGCGCACGGCTTGTCGCCAACGGGGTAACGCTTGAAACCGAAGCGCTGCTGGCCCAATGGTCCGCCGCGAAGGGTGGCAGCCTGCTGCGGATTGAGCTTGCCGAGGCGCAACCCCTGGGCCGAAAGCGGGGGTGGAGCGCGACACGGCCGGTGGTGCAATGGAGCGTTGTGAAATGAGGGTAGCGGGGCTCGGCTTCCGGGACGGGACGACGCCCGCAGCGCTGGCCGAGGCCATCGCTGCGGCGGGCGGCGGGGCGCTGAGCAGCCTTGCCACCGCCGCCGACAAGGCCGAGGCGCCGCCACTTCTTGTGCTGGCCGCCGAGCTGGGGTTGGCGGTGACGCTGGTGCCGCTTGCCACGCTCGCGAACACCGAAACGCTCACGCGATCCCCCCGCGTCGCCGCCCGCTACGGCACAGGAAGCCTGGCAGAGGCTGCGGCGCTCGCCGCCGCCGGCCCCGGCGCCCGCCTTCTCGGCCCCCGCGCGACTTCCGCAGACGGGACCGCAACCGCCGCCATCGCCACTACCGAGGCCACAGTATGACTGTTCATTTCATAGGCGTCGGCCCCGGCGCTCCAGACCTCTTGACGCTCCGCGGCCGCGACCTGATCGCGGCCTCTCCGGTCTGTCTCTATGCTGGATCGCTGGTGCCGCCCGGGGTCTTGGCGCATTGCCCTGAAGGCGCGTGGATCGTGAACACCGCGCCGCTCTCGCTCGACGAGATCATAGACGAGATCACCGCCGCCCATGCGGCGGGGCAGGACGTGGCACGCCTCCATTCCGGCGATCTCTCCGTCTGGTCGGCGATGGGGGAGCAGCTTCGCCGCCTGCGCGCGCTTGCGATTCCCTTCGACGTGACCCCGGGCGTGCCTGCCTTCGCAGCCGCCGCCGCGACGCTGGCGACGGAGCTCACACTGCCGGGCGTGGCGCAGTCTGTGGTGCTCACCCGCACTTCTGGTAGGGCGACGCCGATGCCGGGAGGCGAGACGCTCGCGGCCTTCGCCGTAACCGGCGCAACGCTGGCCATCCACCTGTCGATCCACGTCCTTTCGAAGGTCGTGGAGGAATTGACCCCGCATTACGGCGCAGATTGCCCTGTTGCGGTGGTCTGGCGCGCTTCCTGGCCGGACGAGCGGGTGCTGCGAGGCAATCTTGCGACCATCGAGGCGCAGATGGCCGCCGAGATCGACCGCACCGCGCTGATCCTCGTTGGCCCCACACTCGCCGCCGAGGGCTTCGCGGAGAGCCGCCTCTACGCCGGGGATTACGACCGCCGCTACCGCCCCGTCGGACCCGAGCCGCGCTTCCCGGAGGGGCGGGAGTGAGTGGCGCGCGCGCCACCGTGGCAGGGCCGGTGCCGGGGCTTATGATCTCGGCCCCAGCGTCGGGCAGTGGCAAGACGACGTTGATGCTGGGGCTGGCACGGGCCTTTGCCAACGCGGGGCTGGCGGTTCAGCCGTTCAAATCCGGTCCGGATTACATCGATCCGGCCTTCCATAGCGCAGCAGCGGGGCGCGCTTCGGTCAACCTCGACAGCTGGGCGATGCCGCCGGGGCGGATCGCGGCGGAGGTTGGGCGCGCCAAGGGGGCGGATCTGATCCTTGCCGAGGGCTCCATGGGGCTTTTCGACGGGGTCGCGAAGCCGGGCGCGGCGGGGACCGGGGCGAGCGCGGATATCGCGACGCTGGCGGGCTGGCCGGTGCTGATGGTGATCGACCCGAAGGGGCAGGCGCAGACCGCAGCCGCCGTGGCGCTCGGCCTCGCGCGGTTCCGGCCGGATCTGCCGATCGCAGGCGTGATCCTGAACCGCGTGGCAAGCCCGCGGCACGAGGCCTTGATCCGCGCGGGCATGGCCGAGGCGGGGCTGCCCGTCCTCGGCGCCCTGCCCCGCGTCGCGACAATAACCATGCCGGAGCGGCATCTCGGCCTCGTCCAGGCCGGCGAGCATCCGGCTCTCGAGGCGCTGATAGAGGCCGCGGCGGCGCTGGTCACCGAACATTGCGACTTGGAGGCGATCCATATCGCCGCCGCCGCGCGCGTCCTGCCCGCGCCCGTCGCAACACGCCTCCCGCCGCCCGGCCAGCGCATCGCGCTCGCCCGGGACGCAGCTTTTTCCTTCACCTATCCGCATCTCCTTGACGACTGGCGCGCTGAGGGGGCGGAGATCCTGCCGTTCTCTCCGCTCGCCGATGAGGCGCCTGACCCTGGTGCCGACGCCTGCTGGCTGCCGGGCGGATACCCCGAACTGCACGCCGGCCGCCTTGCTGCCGCCGCGCGGTTCCGGGCGGCGCTGCGAGCCTTCGCGGAGACCCGGCCGGTTCATGGCGAATGCGGGGGCTACATGGCGCTCGGCGCGGGACTGGTTGATGCCGAGGGCACGCGGCACGAGATGGCGGGGCTTCTGGGCCTCGTCACCAGCTTCGCCAAGCGGCAGATGCATCTGGGTTACAGGCGGGCGCGGCTTGCCGGCCCCTGCCTTGGCCTGCCCGGGGGTGCCGTTATTGCCGGGCATGAGTTCCACTACGCAGGGGTTGTCGAGCAGCCCGATGCGCCGATGGCGGCGGTTGCCGATGCGGCGGGCCAGACGGTGGCAGAGACCGGGTCGCGGCGCGGCAATGTCTCCGGCTCTTTCTTCCACCTGATCGGGGGGACGTCATGAACGGTTTCGTTTCTTTCGTCTCCTCTGGACCGGGCGATCCCGAGCTCCTGACACTGAAGGCCGCGGCGCGTATCGCGGCTGCGGATGCAATCCTTTTCGACGATCTCTCCTCCGGGCCCGTCCTTGCCCATGCGCGGGCCGATGCGGACCTGGTCGGAGTTGGCAAGCGGGCGGGTCGCGCCTCGCCGAAGCAGGATCAAGTAAGCCGGCTTCTGGTCGATTATGCGAAGACCGGCGCCAGGGTCGTGCGGCTGAAATCCGGCGACGCTGGGCTCTTCGGGCGACTGGAGGAGGAGACCACCGCGCTCCGCGACGCTGGGATCGGGTTCGAGATCATCCCCGGCGTGCCCTCGGCCTGCGCCGCCGCCGCTGCCGCCGGAATACCGCTGACGCGGCGGATAACAGCGCGGCGGGTGCAATTCGTCACCGGACATGACGTGACCGGCGGGCTGGCAGAGGATCTGAACCTCGCGGCGCTCGCTGATCCGATGGCCACCACGGTGGTCTTCATGGGCAAGCGCACCTTCCCGGCGTTCCTCACCATGCTCACCGGCGCAGGATTGCCGCCTGGCACCCCCGCCCTTCTGGCCGAGGCCGTGGGCCGGGCCGAGCAGCAGCTGGTCCGCACCACCGTTGCGGAACTGGCCGAACGGCTGTCGGGCGATCCGGGAACGGCGCCGGCGCTGATCCTCTATGGGCCGCTTGCAGAGGCGGCGGAGGCATGATCGCTCTTTCGCTGATCGGGATCGGCACCGGCAACCCGGAGCATCTGACACTTCAGGCGATCCGCGCGCTCAACGCGGCCGATGTCGTCCTGATTCCCTGCAAGGGGGAGAGCAAGGCCGACCTCGCCGAACTGCGCCGCACGATCTGCGCCGAGTTCATCACCAATCCCGCGACCCGTATGGTGGAGTTCAACCAGCCGGTGCGCGACCCCGCTACTCCCGACTACCGCAGACGGGTGGATGATTGGCACGACGCCATTGCCAAGGCCTGGCGAGCGGCCATCACCAAGGAGCTGCCGGGCGGCGATGGAAGGGTGGCGCTGCTCGTCTGGGGTGATCCTTCGCTTTACGACAGCACCTTGCGCATTGCCGCTCGGCTTGGGCTGCGGACGGAGGTGATCCCCGGCATAACCTCGATCCAGGCGCTCGCCGCGGCCCATGTTATCCCGCTGAGCGAGATCGGTACTCCCTTCACTGTCACCACCGGCCGGCGGCTGCGTGACGGTGGCTGGCCAGAGGGCGTCGACACAATCCTTGTCATGCTCGACGGCGATTGCGCGTTCCAGGACCTTGCTCCGGAAGGCCTCTCGATCTGGTGGGGCGCCTATGTCGGTATGGCAGAAGAGCTCACCGAGGCCGGCCTCCTTGCAGAGACCGGCCCCCGCATCCTTGCCCGCCGTGCCGAGGCGCGGGCGCAGCATGGCTGGATCATGGATATCTACCTGCTCCGCCGCACGGGCAGTTGAGCCCGCGCGCGGGACAATCGCGGCTCAGGCGAGGGGGATCTGGCTGAAGCGGCGCCGTTGGTGCCGGGCTTTGCGCGGGCGGTGGTAAGCGGGACTGCGCCGGCGTTGGGCTTGGCGGCGCCGACGGCGATGGAGACAATCGAGATCGCGCTGCCGGACGGGGTGGTATTGCGTTTCGGCGCCGGGGTGAGCCAGGCGGCATTGAGCCGGGTGCTGGCGGTGCTGAGGGGCGCATGATCGCGCCGGGTGCGGGTGTCCGGGTCTATCTTGCCTGCGGCCGGACGGACACGAGGAAGGGGCTGGACGGGCTGGCGATGATGGTCCAGCAGGTCTTTGGCGGGAACCCGTTTGATGGTGCGGTCTATGCATTCCGTGGCCGGCGTGCCGTTATTTGCGCAAGAACTTGATCCATGGCGCTGAGGGGGTGGGTTCGCCGGGCGGAGCGCGATCAGGGGCTACGGCCCGGTCCGACGAGTGCTGACCAGAAGCGGATCAAGTCTCTGGAACGAGAGGTCCGGGAGCTACGCCAGGCGAATGAGATCCTGCGTAAGGCATCGCCTTATTTTGCGATGGTGGAGCTCGACCGCCGGTTCTGGCTCGGCTTTGCCACCTGACATCGCTACGACGCCACGCCCCGGACGCGGGATGCGCGAGTCCGCGCCTTCGCCGTGACGGTGGCGCCGGAGATTTCGGGCCGGATCGTCGCGGTTGCGGTTCATGACAATGAACGCGTGCGCAAGGGGCAGGTCCTGTTCAGGATCGATCCTGCGGATTTCGCCAATCGTCTCGCTGTGGCGAGGGCAACACTCGCCGCCGATCGGGCGATCGCGGGGATGATGGCGGCGGATGCGGCGCGGCGCGCGCGACTGCCCTCGATCGCGGTTTCGGCGGAGACGCGGGGCAATGCCGCCGCCGCACGGGCCGCCGCCGCACGCGTGCAGGCGGACGAGGCGGGGGTTGCGCAGGCTGCGCTCGATCTCGCGCGCACGGTGGTCCGCGCGCCGGTGAGCGGCACGATCACCAATCTCACCGCCCATGCAGGCGATTATGCCCATGCCGGCAGCGGCGCGATCACGATGGTCGATACTGGCGAACTCTGGGTGACCGCGTATTTCGAGGAGACCGAGCTCGACCAGATCAGGCCGGGCGCGCCGGCCCGGATCGAGCTGATGTCCGACCCCGGCCGGGTGCTGGATGGCCATGTGCAGGGGATCGGACGCGGGGTTGCAGATGCCAACATGCAGGATGCACGCAGCGGCCTGCCGCGCGTCGATCCGGTGTATTCATGGGTGCGGCTGTCTCAGCGGATTCCGGTTTATGTGACGCTCGACCATGTGCCGCCGAGCATGCTCCTCGCCGCCGGCATGACCGCGACGGTGCGTGTCGTCGCCCCGGCGGCGCGTGAGCGCTGAGCGAGGCGGCGCTATTCTGCGGCGCGCGGCATATCCCGCGCGAGCCAAAGGCCCGAGCCGGCCACGAGGGCCGCCGTGATCCACAACGCCGGCAGGGTTGCGTGGGCGAACTGCGCGATGAGGCCGAGCGCGACGGCGCCGAGCGCGTAGCCGGTGTCGCGCCAGTAGCGGTAAGTGCCGAGGGCCTTGCCGCGGATCAACGGCGCTGCCTGGTCCGACATCGCAGCGATGAGGTTCGGGTAGAGCAGCGCCATGCCAACGCCCATGACGATCGCCCCCGGCAGCCATAGCGACGCATCGCGCCCGGCCGCCGTGATCGCGATGCCGGCGGCGAGGAGAAAAAACCCGGCGATCACTGGGGCGCGGCGGCCGACCCGGTCACCCAGATGGCCAGTCCAGAGCTGCGAGACGCCCCAGACCATGGCGTAGGTGCCGGTCAGCCAGCCGATTTCGACCAGCCTTGCACCATGTGCCTTGAAGAACAGCGGGAACATCACCCAGACCAGTGTGTCGGCGATCTTGTTGACGATGCCGCCCTGACAGATCGCCCGCCCGACCCGATCGCGGAAAGAGATGCGGACGAAGATCGCGCGCAGCGTGAGCGTATGATCCTGCGAGGCACCGGCACCGGCCTCGGCATGTTCGGCCTTCACCCAGGCAAGCGTGTCGCGCACACGGGTGATCGTGGCGAAGGCCAGACCAATCGTGGCCATGCCGAAAATCAGCAGGGCATCACGCGCGCCGACCGCCTCGGCCAGCAAGGCAGCACAAGCACCGGCGAGGCCGACGGCCACATACCCCGTGGCTTCGTTGATGCCGACGGCAAGCCCACGCTGGTGGCTGCCAGCGAGGTCAATCTGGCTGGTCACCGTCATCGTCCAGGTGAAGCCCTGGCTGATACCGAGAAACACGTTCGCGATCACGATCCACCACCAGTTGGGTGCCGCCCAGATCAGCAGCGGGATGGGAATGGCGGCGATCCAGCCAGCGATGAGGACAGGTTTGCGGCCGAACCGGTCGGCAAGCCCGCCGGCGACAAGGTTGAGCGCGCCCTTCACCAGGCCGAAGGAGAGAACGAAGCTCGCGAGAAAAAGAAAGGCACCGGGAGCGACGCCGAACTCGTGCGCGAGGGTCGGCAGGACTGCTCGCTCCATACCGATGACAAGACCGACGAAGAAGACCTGCAGCGCCTGCAGGGTAAACTGGCCGCGATTGGCCGTGATGCCGCGGATATGATCCGAGGCGTTTGCCACCATGGTCACGCGGTGAAGCCCGCATTCCAGGCGCGCAGTTCGGCCGCCCCCTCGGGCGCGGGCGGAATGTTCTCGAGCATGAAGGCGACGAAGCGGTCGGCATCGCCGATGCGAAAGGCGGGGTTGTGTCGCCGTTCGAAACCGATGGTGGATACCGGCTTGCCGGAGAGACCGCGGCCGCAGACCGAGCCGGCCAGAGCACCGGGCAGCACCTCGATATGGTCGGGTAACGCCTTGAGCCTGACGAGACTGGTGAACAGGTCGCGCGCGCCGCGCGCGGCGTCGGTCGCAAGCTCGGTCCGGCCGACATCGCCCACCATGAGCGTGTGGCCGCCGAGCACGCTCCATGGCTCATCCGCGCGGGTGCGGTCGGTCACCGTGAGGCAGAGATGCTCCGGCGTGTGGCCGGGCGTGTGCAACACCTCGAGCACGACATTGCCGAGTTCGAGCCGTTCGCCGTCTACAAGACGGCGGCAAGCATAGCCCACCTCGGCTGATTCGTGGATGGCGTATTCGGCACCGGCCGCTTCGGCCAGCGCGCGGCCGGCGGAGCGATGATCGGCATGCAGATGCGTGTCGATCACAAGGCGGATCGGCGTCGCCGAGGCCGATGCGGCGTGCAGATAAGGTTCGATCGGAAACAGCGGGTCGACAACCACGCCGGCGCCCTTGCCGACGCAGCCGAGCAGATAGGAGGCCGCCGTGGGGTCGGTGTGCAGGAACTGTCGGAGGATCATGGGTTTGGCTCCCGGCTGACGCGGCGATCTTGTCGCCAGCGCGCTGTCACATTATCATTCTCGATATTGATTGAATGAGTCGGTGATGAAGTCAAGCAGTGGTCCAAAGCAACAGATTTTCAGCCATCTCGCCGAGATCGCCGCGGCACTTGCACATCCGCACAGGATCGAAATTCTCGAACTGATCGCCCAGGGCGAGCGTAGCGTGGAGGATCTTGCCGAACGGATCGGCCTGTCGCTCTCGAACACGTCCCGCCACCTGCAGGTCTTGCGCCGTGCCCGCCTTGCGGCGCCGCGGAGGGAGGGCAAGAACGTGTTCTACAGCCTGGTCTCCGAGACCGAGGTGGTCACGTTGCTGGCCAGCCTGGGGCGAGTGGGCGAGCGGAACATCGCGGAAATCGACCAGGTGATGCAGGCGTATTTCCGGGCGCGGGATTCTCTCGAGCCCGTATCGCGCTTGACCCTGCTTGAACGCCTCCGGGACGGCAGCGTGACACTCCTCGATGTCCGTCCAACGGAGGAATTTGCTCACGGGCATCTGCCGGGGGCGCTCAATATTCCGCTCGATCAGCTTGACGCGATGCTGGACAGTCTTGTCGCCCGGTCGCCGGTTGTTGCCTATTGCCGGGGGCCTTACTGCGTTCTTTCGTTCGAGGCGGTGGCGAAGCTTCGCGCCTGTGGGATTGAGGCGATACGACTGGAAGATGGGTATCCCGAGTGGAAGGCGGCAGGTTGTCCCATCGAGTGCTGAACGTAGAGAGCGCTCACCCGCATCGCTGGAGCGTCAAGGCCGCCCGATCGCGTGGCGTTAGGATCCGGCGTTCACAAAGGGCGCCTCACCGCCATCATGTCCGACCCGAAAATCCGGGGATTGCCGGCGCATCGCGACGACGTCTTCCCAACCACCGTCTTTGCTCCGGCCCGCCACGAGCTGTTTCGGCCTGTCACTGCCGCAACGAGAAAAGGATGCAAAAATGCCAATGATAACCCGTCGGGGACTTATGGCCGCAAGTCTGACCCTGAGTGCTGCCGACATGGCTGTTGCCCGGGCCGCAACGGCTGCTCGGGCTGGGCAGCGCCTCGTTGCCGGAACGCGTAGCCTCGAGGTGAACGGGCGCGCGGCGGAGCTATGGCGGAATTTGGGTGACGCGGCGTGATCAGGCGGCGCGGCTCTGGGTGGCGTCGGATTGTGCGACGCCGTCGTTGAATCTGACGCCTTCGATGACGCGTGGCAACTGGCTGGTGCCGTTGAGCTTGCGCCATTTCTTCGAAGCGGCCCGAATCAAAGTGAAGACCATTAGCTTGGCGGTCTTCTGCGATAACGCGCCTTTGGTCCGCACCGTGCGGTGACGAACGGTGGCGAAGACGCTCTCGATCGGGTTCGAGGTACGCAGATGCTCCCAATGTTCGGCCGGGTAGTCATAGAAGGCCAGCAGAACCTCGGTGTCCTTGGTCAGACAGGCGACACCGCGCTGATACTTGGCGGCATATTTCGCCTTGAAGGTGTCGATCGCCGCCAGGGCGGCGGCGCGGGTTTCAGCGTGCGAGATTTCGCGCAGGTCGGCTGCCACCGCTGGCTGCATGGATTTCGGAAAGTGGTTGAGCACGTTGGCGATCTTGTGGAACCAGCAGCGCTGATGGCGGGTGCCGGGGAACACCTCGTCCAGCGCCTTCCAGAACCCAAGGGCGCCGTCGCCGACGGCCAGTTCGGGCGGCACGGCAAGCCCTCGGGCCTTGAGATCGACCAGCAGTTCGCGCCAGCTCTGCGCGCTCTCGCGGAAGCCGACCTGAAAGCCCAGAAGCTCCTTCCGGCCTTCCGGTGTCGCCCCGATGATCACCAGCATGCACTCGGCCTGCGGCTCCATCCTGGCCTGCAGGTAGACGCCGTCGGCCCAGACATAGACATAGCGGCGCGCCGAGAGATCGCGGCGCTGCCAACGATCATACTCCTCCTGCCAGCCTGCCGTGAGGCGGGAAATCACCGCCGGCGACAGGTTCGGCGCGTCCGCCCCGAGCAACGCCGTCAGCGCCTCCTGGAAATCGCCGGTGGAGACGCCGCGCAGATACAGCACGGGCAAAGGGCATCGAGGCTTTTCGAGCGGCGTGCCCAGCGCGGCAGGATCGCCGAGGTGAAGCGGATCCTCGTCTCCGCCGACACGCCCGGCGCGCGGTCACGCACCTTCGGCCGCTGCACCGGGACCGGTCCGATCCCGGTCTGCACCGCCCGTTCCGGTCCGGCGCCGTGCCGGACAACACGCTGCCGGCCGTCGGGCAAGAGTTCCTCGCTGAACTGGGCGACGAAACTTGCCGCCTCGGCCTTCAGGGCTGCCATCAGCATCTGCCGCGCGCCCTCACGGGCAATGTCCGTCAACGGGTCCATGATCGAACCAGGCTGATGAAAGGAGGTGATCGTGCTATTCTCGTTCATAGGCGTATCGCTCCTCAGGGAGGTTCTGGCAGGCTTGGACACCCGCCACGATACGCCGCCTTCTCAAACCTCATCACCTATTTTCAGCCATAGCCCCGCGCGGCGCGGGTCTTCCGTCTGACCGATCAGGCCGGCCGCCCCGGGCTTACCTTGGCGCCGGGCGAGCAGTTTCGGGTCAAACTTTTGAACCGGACCGCCGATCACACCATAATTCACTGGCACGGCCAGTTGCCGCCCTGGACACAGGACGGCTTTCCATGGCCGCAGACCCCGCCACTCGCGCCGGCGGCGACGCGCGCTTACGATTACGTGCCGATCCCCGGGACCTACTGGATGCATTCGCACCAGGGTTTGCAGGAGCAGAGTCTCATGACGGCCCCGCTGATCGTCCAGGATGCTGCCGTTCTGGCCGAGGGCCGGCAGGAGGTGGTGGTGATGCTGCATGATTTCAGCTTCACCGCGCCCGACGCGCTGCTAGCCGGCCTGACCGGGCAGACGCCCTCGGCGATTCACGCGATGGCCCGCTCGACGGAGAATGCTGCGCCGGCCCCGATGACTGTCGGCAATCGCATGGGACCGATGCAGGGAATGGCCCATACGGCCGCCGGCAAGGGGATGGGGATGTCGATGAGCGGCATGTCGATGAGCGGCATGTCGATGAGTGGGATGTCGATGGACCTGAACGACATCAACTACGACGCGTTCCTGGCAAATGACCGTACCCTGCACGACCCTGAAACCATTCAGGTTGAGCGGTCGGGACGTGTGCGGCTCAGGATCATTAACGCGGCATCGTCGAGCCAGTTCTGGATCGATCTCGGCGCGTTGACCGGCCGGGTGGTTGCGGTCGACGGGCATCCGGTGGTGCCGGTTGTCGGACGCCGCTTTCCGCTGGCTATTGCGCAGCGGCTGGACATCGTGGTCGATCTGCCGGGGGCCGGAGCGTTCCCCGTTCTCGCGCGGCTGGAGGGGTCGCGCCGGCGGACCGGTGTCGTGCTGGCAACGCCGGGCTCGCGGGTAGTACGGATCCAGGACACCGGGCTCGACCAGATGCTGCCGGTCGACAATTCGCTGGAAACCAGGCTGGTCGCCCGCGCGCCGCTGGCCGCCCGCAAGCCCGACCTCGTGCACCGAATTGTCCTCGGGGGCGGCATGAAGCCCTATTCGTGGTCACTGAATGGGGAGTTCTGGCCGAACATCACGCCGCTGATGCTCCGGAAGGGCCAGCGCGTGGAAATCGAGATGGTAAACCATTCGATGATGGCTCACCCGATGCACCTGCATGGCCATGCGTTCCAGGTCGTCGCGGTGAACGGTCGGCCGTTGAATGGTGCGGTGCGGGACACCGTGCTGGTGACGCCGATGATGGGCAGTGTGCGGATCGCCTTCGACGCCGACAACCCCGGGCGCTGGGCGCTGCATTGCCACAACCTCTATCACATGATGACGGGCATGATGACGGAGGTCCGCTACGACGGTATCGAGGTCTAGGCCAGCGCAGGTCGCGGCTCATGTCCACGATAAGGGGAGCGAGGTTGTTCGGCTCCCACCTTCGCGGTGAGGTCTTGTCAACCGAGGCCGTCGGGCTTCGGGGCGGCGAGACGAAGAACGCGCGGCGCAAGGATCGGAAGGACGAACAGCGTCAGGATCGTTGCGGTTGCGAGGCCGCCGAGGATGACGATGGCCATCGGCCCCTCAATGGCGTCGCCGGGGGAGCCGGTAGCGAGTGCGAGCGGAAGCAGGCCGAGGGCGGTCACACAGGCGGTGATCAGGATCGCCGGAAGCCGGTCGGCCGCGGCCTGTCGCGCGACATCTGCTGACCATGGTTTGCCGCTGCCCTCCATGAGTCGGCGCATGTGGATCAGGAGCAGCAGGCCGTTGCGCAACGTGAGGCCGAACAGCGTTGCTAGACCGACCATGGCGCCAAGTTCGAGATGGCCACCAAGGAAGGCCCAGGTCGCCGTGATGCCACCGGAGAAGGCAACCGGCATAATCGCCATCATGAGCACAACGGCCCGCGCCTCGCGCAGGGCGAGCGCGATCAGGATCAGGATGCCGGCAAGCGCGATGGCGGCGTGGATGGCAAGCTCGCGCCGCGCGGTACCGCCGGCGACTGCCGTGCCGCCGTAGCGGACGTAAACCCCCGTGCCCAGCCGAAGCCTGGCAAGCCGCTGGCGCAGGCTGCGGATCACCGGGACAGCATGGCCATGCGCGACCTGGACGGTGACGACCTGAACGCGGCGGCCGTCGTTATGCAGGATCTGCGCCGGAACCCGTGTCTGGCGAATTGTCGCGATACGGTCGAGGGGCACGATCATGCCGCCTGCCGCCGCGACCGGGAGGTCGCCGATTGCAGCCGGTTGATGGCGGAGTTCTGCGGGCAGCGTGACAACGATCGGCTCAACGAGAGTACCGCGATAGACATGGCCGACGGTGGCGCCTGAATAAGCGATCTTCATCGCCTCGAGCGCCGCGCCGGGGGTAATGCCGTATCGCAGCATCGCCGCGCGGTTCAGGTCGATCGCGAGGGCGGGCACCTGCTGGACTGCCGCCATGCTTGCTGCGCGCACGCCAGGCACCCCGTGTGACGCCGCCACGATCCGCGCCGCTGCGATGTCGATCGCATCGAGGGAGGGGCCAAATACCGAAACGGATACCGGGGCGGTGACGCCGGAAAGGCTTTCATCGACACGCTCGCTAAGAAATGTGCGCGACCACCAGGACAGGCCGTCGATATGGTCGACCGACGCCAGGATCTGCCGCGTCGATCGTTCGACGTGGCGGTTGCCGGTCTCGCTGAGCGTGATGTCGATCTCGGCCTTGTTCACCCCGGCATGGCCGTTGCTCATCGAAGCGCGGCCGATATGCATCACGACATCCCCGACCGAGGGGAGGTTCTCGAGCGTGTGGATCGCGAGCCTGCCAATGGCGAGCATCGCGTCGATCGACGTGCCAGGTGCGGCGAGATAATGGACGATGACGTCGTTTTCTCGAAAGCGCGGCAGGAATCGAATTTGCAGCAGCGGGACACTGATACCGGCCAGCAGGATCAGGGCGAGCGCGGCGGCGATGAAGGCACGTCCGTGATGTTCCAGCCTGCCGAGAGCGCGGCGATAAGCCGGGCGCAGCAGTGCGATCGGCGGCGTGTGGTCCGCCGCCGCGGTGGGCCGAACCAGGAGCAGCGCGGCGAGGGCCGGAGTAAGGACCAGCGCGACGACGAGTGACGCGCCGATCGCAGCAATGTAGGCAATCCCGAGGGGGGCGAAGAGCCGGCCTGCGACACCGCCGAGTGCGATCACCGGGGTGAAGGCGATGGCGACGGCGGCGCTGGCGAAAATGATAGCACTGCGCACTTCCAACGATGCCCTGAAGATGACGCGGAGCGGTGGTTCCGGGCTGCCGGCGATGCGGTTCTCGCGCAGGCGGCGGGTGATGTTTTCGACATCGACGACCGCATCATCGACGAGTTCGCCGAGTGCGATCGCAAGCCCCGCGAGCGCCATCGTGTTCAGCGTGATCCCGAGGGCCGTGATGATCGCAGTGGCGGCAAGCAGCGAGACCGGGATAGCCACAAAAGAGATGACTGAGGCCCGCCAGTCGCGCAGCGCGATGAGCAGGACAAGCAGGATGAGCGCCGCGCCGATCAGCAGCACATGGCCGAGATCGGCCAGTGCGACATGAATGAACGTAGCCGGCGTGAAGGCTCTGGGATCAATCTCGATCCCTTGCGCCTCAAGGCCCGGCGTCAGCCGCGCGACCGTTCGGGCTGCCTGGTCGGCCACCGCAAGCGTGTTCGCGCCATAGAGCGAGGAGACGATCATCAGCAGGCCGGGGTGACCGTGGATCAGCGCCGCGCCGTAGCGGGGCGGCGCCGATAACCGGACGCTTGCCACATCGCCGAGGCTGATTGGCGCGCCGTCGCTTGTGCCGAGCCAGGTCTTCGCGAGGACGGCAGCAGTGCGTGCCTGACCGTGAGGGGCGAGCACCAACCGCTGGTTGCCGTTGTCGATGAAGCCGGCGCCGAGCACGGCGCTGCCGTGCCTTGCGGCACGCGCCACATCCTGCATGGTGAAGCCGGTGGCGATGAGCGATCGGGGCTGGACCTCGACATCCAGCTGTGGCGGGCGTGCGCCGAAGATCACGACATTCGCAACGCCGGGCACCGCTTGCAGGGCGGGCCGTAGTCCGGCTTCGGCGATAGCGGTCAGACGTTCGAGGGACATGCCGCGCCGGGCGTAGAGCCCAATTTCGAGGGCGGTGCCAGTGGAGGACTGCATCGGCGCAAGGCGGGGCAGGATCCCGGCCGGGAGCACCCCGCCAAGCTCGCTCAGACGCCCGGCGACGCGCTGCCTGTCTTGATAGGGATCGGTGCCGCCGTGAAAGACGAGATGGATGACAGACAGGCCCGATTCCGAGGACGAGCGCATCTTCGCGAGCCCGGGCAGGCCGGTGAGGGTGCGTTCGAGGCGATCGGTGACCACCTGCTCGGTCTGCAGCGCACTGAAGCCAGGCGCCGCTGTCTGGATCACGACTGTTGGGGCAGTGAATGTGGGGAAGACATCGTAGCGGGCGGTGGGCAGGCGGGCGAGTTGTAGGGCCGCGAAGCCCGCGACCAGAAGCACGACGACGAGGCGGTAGCGCAGGGCGGCACGGACGATCGGAGACAGCATGTGATTGTCTCAGTCGTTGTTCGCGGCGGATGCGCCACCGCCGGCCAGCGCCGAGTTCAGCAATCCAACGCCCGACGTCACGATCGCCGGGTGGGCAGGCAGGTCTGCGTCGGGCACGAAGAAACCCGAGATCGTGCCCGAATGCCGCAGCTTGTAGGCCCTGGTCACACGGTACATCGCGAAATGGCTGGCGCCTATCCGGACGAAGACGAAGGGGCCATTGTCGTGCCAGATCAGCGCGGCCGCGGGCACGGCGTAGCCGGTGACAACGCCTGGAGCACGGAGCGTGATGGCGAGCGTTACGCCGATGGGCAGTGTGGGGCCAGTGTAGAAAAAGGTCTGCCCCAGCAAGCCTTTCGGGATCCGGCCGGCAGATCCGACAGGGCGCAGCATGACGCGAGATCCATCCGGCGCTCTGGCGGATGCGGCCGGCGGGGATACAAGTGTGGCACCTGCCTGCACAACCGAGACAAGCGAACCTCCGCCGTTGATTGTCCTGAACGAGGGGCCATTATCGGCGATTGCCGTTCCGAGGGCGGCGCCATAGCGCATTTTCGCCTGGGCCAGCAATTCCTCGACACGCGCTTGCGCAATGGCGGTTTTAGCCTGGATCTGCTGCAGGCTGGCCTTGGAGACGTTACCTCCAGAGCGATAAAGCTTCTGGGCGCGGGCGAGATTTGCATCGTCCAGCGTCAGCTTTGCGTGTGCCGAGACGATCCGGTGCCGCAAGGTGATAATCGGGGAAGGATCGATCACCAGGCCGTAAGCCGCGGAGCTGGGATGTTTAGTCTCAAGGCGCAGGACGCTCGTCTTGATGAGGCCGCTGCTCATCGTGGCCGCATTGATCGTCACGCTGCGCAGGGCCGCGGCATGCGCGACAGCTGCGGCGCAAACAAGTGACAGGCTTGCCGCGATGGCCTGCAGATGCCGCTTCATCAGTGGCTCTCCCGGAAAATGGGGTGATGGAGCGCGTCGGCCACGGCTGCGAGGGCGCGTAATCGCTGAGCATCCGTGGTCAGCTCCTGTTCGCGGACCAAAGTTGCCTGCTGTTCGGCCTCGACCATGCGCAGCTGGCCGGTCGCACCGGCGCGGTAAGCTTCAATAGCCTGGCGTTCGCGCTCGCGGGCGGTTGCGAGAAGAAGCCGTGCCGCGCGCGCAACGCTCACGCTGCCTTGCAGAGCGGCCTTGGCCGCGTCGATCTCGTGGAGAACGCGCACCTGCGCCCGATCGAACAGGGCCGCCGCAAGCTGGCGCCTTGCACGCGCCTCGGCGATCGGGCCCTGATTCTGGTTGAGAATTGGCAGCGGCAGCGAGAGGGCGAGTATGAACTTGCTGGCGCCCTGATCGTAGTGATACCCGGGGCCAATACGAAAGCCTGGAAACTGCTGGTCGATCGCTTTGCGGAGAGAAGCGTCGGCCGCGCGATAATTCTTGTAGGCCGCGACGACTGATGGACTGGTTACCAGCGCCGTGCGCGTAAGAGCGGCGAGATTGGCCGGCGGCAACGGATGCTCAAAGGCGGTGAATGAAAGGTGCTTACCTCGAAGCGCCGCCGCCGGCATTCCGATCGCAGCGGCCAAGTGGGCCCGGTCCATTCCGATCTGGACCCGCGCTTCAGCGGTGCCAAAGCTTGTCTTGTTCGCCGCCTCGGTTGTGCTGGCGAGCACGGTATCAGCAAGCATTCCAGAGGTAACGCGCTGTGCTACGAGGCGGGACGCTGTCGCGGCATAGCTGGCGACGCGCGCCTTGATCCTGGCGATCCGTTCATCGAGCCAGAGTGTGAGCAGCGCGTTGCGGACGTTGCTGCGTTCCCGCCATGCCGCGGCAGCGATGAGTATTCGCGCGGCTTGCTGGCGATCCCGCGCGGCGGCGATGCCAGCTTCGCGAGCGCCGAGATTGGAGACGAGAAAACTGATGACCGGCCCGATCTTGATTGGCGACGGGAAGGCTTGAGTCGCGTTGAAGCTGGGCGCGAGGGAAAGCGTGGGGTTCGGGATCTGCTGGGCCGTCGTCACTGCCGCCTTCGCGGCGTCATAGGCGGCGACGCTGATTCGCAGATCTGGCCGCTCATAGACGGCAACGAGCGTCAGAGCCCGCAATCCCCAGTGTCCGCGCGGATGCACGCCCATAGCCGCGAGGAATTGGCCAAGCGCCGGCTCGTCGAGACGGCGGCCGAGCAGTGCCGTGGCCGAAGTACCGGGATGCAACGGCGCCGGCTGATACCGCGCACAGCCGGCAAGCAGTGTCGCAAGCGCAAGAGCACCGACGCGGTTGGGTCTGAAACGGAGGTGTCGGGACGTTTTCTTCATGGCTTCAAGCGGAAATGAGTTCGCGCTTTAGCCGGCGAGAATGACGTTTCCACCACGCCAGAATGACGATTTCGTCAGTTTGGGCTCACCGTTTCGGGATTAACGCGCGGTCGCTGCCACCAGTAGCGATACGGTGGTGCCCTGACCCTGCGTGCTTTCAATGGAAACCCGGCCTCCGTGCAGGTCCATAATCGCGCGAACCACGGCGAGGCCGAGCCCGAGATTGCCGCCGACATGCGAACGCGCGGGATCGGCGCGATAGAACCGGTCGAACACATGCGGCAGATGCTCGGGTGCGATCCCCTGCCCGGTATCCTTTATGCGGATGGAGAGCTGTTCCAGCACCTCCGCAACCTCGATGGTGATCTGCCCGCCGGTGCCGGTATGGGCGATTGCATTGGCCACCAGATTGCCGAGCGCCTGCTGGAGGAGAATGCGGTCGAACCTGATCGGTAGTCCCGGGCGGACGCGGGCGGTCAGCGACAGCCCCGCCTCCGCCGCCATCGGCTGGTAGAATTCGAGAACCGTTGCGATCTCGGTGGCAAGATCAAGAGCTTCAACGGCGGGTGGAGCCCCGACCATCTCGGCGCGGGCAAGGAACAGGAGGCTCTGGATGACCCGGCTGATGCGAGTGCATTCCTCGAGTGCGGAGCCGAGGACTTCCCGATAAGTATCGTCAGAGCGGGGCCTCGATAACGCAACTTCCAGCTCGCCGCGCAGATTGCTGATCGGCGTGCGCAGCTCGTGCGCGAGGTCAGCCGAGAATTGGGAGAGCTGGAGGAAGGATTGCTCAAGCCGGTCCAGCATCATGTTGAACGTGTTGGCGAGCGCGGCGAGTTCGGCGGGAAGCCCTGCGACGTCGAGACGTTCATGGAGGGTCGAAAGGCGGATATTTTCGGCCGTTTCGGCAATGCGCTCGATCGGGCGCATGCCCGAACGGGCGATGAGATATCCGAGCACGGCGCAGAGGATGATCGACACCGCAAGAACCAGGGTAAGGGTTTCGCGGTAACGGAGCAGGAGGGCCTGCGAGCCGGGGCTGGCGATGGCGATCTGCAGCATGAAGCCGTTCGGCAGGGGCTGGGTGAGAACACGAAACGCCATCCCGCCGCTATCAAGCGTGGCAACGTTCGGCAAGCCGACCGATGGTGGCAGAGGCAGATGATTGCCATTTGACTGGATTGTGATCCGACCGTGCGGGCCGATGACGCGGAACTGGATCTCGCGGGTGTTGCCCGCTCGCTCAAGCGCCGATGCAATGGCCAGCGATGCGGACGGATCGGCAGCGCCGCCCAGCGGGCGGGCGATCCGTGCGAGCACGTGCAGCGTGCGGTCTTCCTGCCTGGCGATGCGCGCGCCGAACGACCAGGTCAGGAGACTAGTGGCCAGCAGGACGAGCAGGAACGCCGTCCCTGCATACCACGCGGTCATCCGCAGGGACATCGATCCGCCAGCGCTCGGCGCTTCAGGATCAGCCGCCACGGTCTTCGAGCACGTAACCCACACCACGAACGGTGTGGATCAGGCGGCGGGAGAACGGGTCGTCCAGCTTGGCGCGGAGGCGGTACATGTGGACGTCGACGACGTTCGTGCCAGAATCGAAATTGATGTCCCAGACCTGTTCGGCAATGACCGTTCGCGAGATGACATCGCCCGCGCGGCGGGCCAACAACGAAAGCAGGCGGAACTCCTTCGGCGTCAGATCGAGCGCCTGACCCGCTCGCGTTGCCCGGTGTCCCGAGAGGTCAATCTCGAGATCGGCGATCTGGATCAGCGCCGGTTGCCGCGCGTGCCCTCGCCGCAGGATGGTGCGCACACGGGCAAGCAGCTCGGAAAACGCGAAGGGCTTGACGAGGTAATCGTCGGCCCCGGCCTCCAGCCCGGCGACGCGATCTGTCACCTGGTCCCGCGCGGTGAGTAGAAGCACGGCGGTATGGCTGTCGCGCCGCCGGATTTCGGCGAGGATTTCGAAGCCGTTGCGCCGTGGCAGCATGATGTCGAGGATAATGGCATCGTAGCCGCCGTGGCGGGCGAATTGGAGCCCCGTCTCTCCATCAGTAGCCACATCCGCCGTGAAGCCGTTCTCTTCGAGACCCTTTCGGAGATAGGCTGCGGTCTTCGCCTCGTCCTCGACGATAAGAACCCTCATTGCGCACCGTCCCCCCGGTGCTGCGGCAGGCATCCCTCCGCATCCACGGCACGATCACCGGCGAGAAGGACGGTAACGCCATCGGCGGCACGCGTCACCAGCCGCGCGGAGGGCAATACGGCCGCGAGTCGAGGCAGGACGGCAGAAGCGGAACCTTCAGAGACAGGGATTGTCAGGGTTGAGACCATCCTTCGCAGCCTCTGCATCTCGATCTCCCCCATCCTGAGCGTCCGTACCGATCCTGTCGGCATGGTTACAGATACACTCGTCTTCCAGAGGCGCAGCACCAGCCGTTTATCGGCGGCAAGGCCGTGTCCGACGAAAACCATTATCAGGTCTGCGCGTCGGCCGTCATCCCAGCGCGGCAGCGCCGGGATCTCGGCTGGGCTTGCGTGCGGGGCTAGAAATTCAAGAGCATTGCGAAATGTCCAGGGCGCGGACGAGCGCCAGCCGAGCTGGGCGAGAGCGTGCCGAAGCCCGTCGGCCGGGCCAATCCACTGGATCGTCAGTGAGCCGGAAAAACTGCCGAGCATGCCGAGGCTGCGTGTTGGCAGGTTTTGCCAGCCGTGTTGAAGCCAGTCAGGGCACGTCATCGTCGTGCTCATGCGCCCCACGTCATGGCGCGCCAGATCGGCATTGCGATTTAGGGTGACCGCCGCCGTACCGGCGATGGCGAGCGTAGCCGCCGTAATGGCGACGAGTCGCCAGGGTGCCACGGGTTCGACCGGACGCGCAACATAGGCGAGGCCGAGACCGGCCGCCCACGCGAACCCGAAGCCCAGCGCAGCCAGTTCGGATGAAAACCAGTCCAGCCCGAGATAGACCCGACTGCCGAGCTGCAGTGCAGCGAAAAGGACCGTCGCCGTGATCAGCCCAATACGTGGGCGCGCGCCGAGCCGTCGGCCGGCGATGACGGTCAGGATGCCATAAACCGCGCATGAGGTTGCAAGATCGCCGCCGGGAAACGGAATAAGGCTCCAGCCGGGCGCAATCGGCGACGGTGGCGCGCGATGCAGGGCAAGATCGAGCCCCGCGGTGAACAGGGAGGCACCGATCACAGCGGCAATACCATAGGCCGCACCACGCCACGCACTCTGCCGGTCGAGCCAGACGAGCACGACCGCTGCGACAGCAAGCGTGACCGCACCGCTTCCAAGCCGGGAGAACGCCATCGCCGCTTCCATCGGAATGCCGCTTCGATAGGGCTCAAGGAAATGCAGGATCGCGTGATCGGCATAAACCAGCGGGTCTCCGGCGATCAGATCCTGCAGAACGCCGAGCAAAAGCCAGAGGCTGCCCGCAAGAGCCCCGGCGAGGGTGATCAGGCCGGACAGTTCCGCCCGTGCCGGATCGAGGATGGAAGCCACATTACTGCGGATCCTGCCTTTGCCGGCGTGGGCCCAGGCAAGCGCTGGCCCGCGCTTGCTTTCCAACCAGCTAATCACAAAGCGGAGAAGCCGTGGAACCAGCCAGAGCAGGAGCACGAGGCTGACGATCGAGCCGATCAGCAGGGCCTCGAGCCTGCCTGCCATGACGCCCAGAATGGCCAACGAGGCGCCAACGAGAACCCCGGCGCCGACATGCGCGGGGGCCCAGATGACCGCTGAAACGACGTCGAGCACATAAAAGCGGAGCGAACGCATCCCGCTGACTCCGGCCACAATGGGCACAACAGCCCGCACGCCTGGCGTGAACCGTGCGATGATGACGGCGGACCCTCCATGGCGCTCGAAGAATGCCTTGCCTCGCGGCAGCAGATCCGGATGCAGGCTCAGTGGCCAGAGCCCAGTCGCCTGGTTCCGGAACCGGGAGCCAAACCAGAAGGGCAGCCCGTCGCCCAGGATGGCGCCTCCCGTGGACCAGGCCACCAGAGGCCAGAAATGCAGGGCACCCGTCGGCACGAGAGCGCCCAATCCGACAATAATGGCGGTTCCAGGCACCAGCGCGCCGATGACGGGAAACGCTTCCGCCGCGGTCAGCACGAAGGCTAGACCATACGCTAGTAGCGCGTGCGTCCGGGCTGCATGAACGATCGTGTCAGAGAGGTGACCCAACAAATCTCGACGGCTCCGTTTTTGTGGTCATCGCCCGCCCCATGAACTACTCCAAATTTTGCCTGGCGGGGACTAGTCGCGGCGAGATCGGGCGCGGGTGCAGTCGAACCCAATCGCCCCGCTTTGCGGCGTTCATTACTGGCGAGCCAATACATTGGGACGCTTCATGATCCAGAGCGTTGGCGGACCGGCGATCTCCGGCCCCACCGGTGCGGTGGGAGACGCTTCCGCAGCAGCTTGACCGCGAGCCAGGCCAGCAGCACACCGGCGAGGACGACCAGCCCCGCTTCGCCGGAGACGCTGGCCAGACGGTCTCCGAGCACCACCATCAACAGGGTCATGGGGAGGATTCCAAGGCCGGTCGTCCAGGTGAAGGTCCACCACGAGATACGCGCGAGGCCGACCGCGTAGTTGATAAGATTGAACGCAACGATTGGGATCAGGCGGAGGATGAGGAGCGGCATCGCGCCTCGCGTTTCCGCCCAGTCATCGAGCGTGTGCCGATACCGTGCAGAAACGAATGTCACGACGAGCGGGCGGCCGAAGAGGCGCGCGAGGCCGAAGGCGGCCCAGGCCCCGAACATCGCGCCGGTCCAGGTGATCACGGTTCCCCAGACGGGCCCGAAGATCATGCCGTTTGCAACCGCGATCACCTCGGCTGGCAGCGGCAGGAAGGAATGCGCGATCATCAGGGCGATCGCGGCGATCGCGCCCCATGCGCCCCAGGAACGGACGATGCGGACGATAGCATCCGGCGAGGCGGTCAGCCCATGGAAGGACAAGCCGGCGGCGAACGCGGCGATGCCGACCACGGCGAACAGCCCGAGTGCGCCGAAGGCCAGAGTGATCCTCACTCGCGCCGGATTGGGTTTGTTGCCTTGCACCATAACTGTAGCGTTCGCCGGCTTCAGGCCGGAGACGCCCAGTATCCTCTTTGATTGTCGCTGTCCGGCATAGGGCGTCTGGGCGCAGGATCGAAGGCTTCCTGCATGCGGGGGGAGGCGGTGGGTGGTTCAGATATGGTCATGGTGATGATCCTGGCCTTCGGATAGCGCCACCATCATGCGCAACATGTCCGGTGCACCGGACATGTTGCGCAAGGAGTGATGATACCGCCAGGAACAGGATGTTGAAGATCGTCGTGTAATTCAAGGAAATATGCGCAAGTGCGACGGTCGCGTTGCGGATGTGGGGCACGGCGCCGAAGCCAGCAATGATTGCGTCGATCAGATAACCCCGGTTCACCATCGTCAGGTAGAAGAGATGCGCTGGTGAGATCATCGAGGATCGGACAATCTCGCTGATGATCGCTCGTGCAAAAATCTGCAAGGTGTTCGATCGCTCTGTCCATAGAAACGAGTTCGGCAATCTTGCGGCGCATGGATTCCGGATGAGCCAGAGCAATCCGCTTGACATCCGCGCTCGGCCGGTTGGTGTCACCCCAGAGTGCGAGAAGCTGACAGATTGTCGCGATCAGGTAGCCGAGCGCGCGCCCCCGCCTGATGAACCTCAGTCGGTGGACATCATCAGAATCATAGGTGAGGTAGTCGTTCACCCTTCCCGATCGCAAGGATGAATTCGTTATTCCGGTAGTCAACCCGGCTGGCCTCGGTATGTTCGAGGACTTCGATCCCCTCGGCGCGGAAGGCAGCGGCAATGGTCTCGCCGATCAGTGAATCGTCATGGAAAAGCAGCGTGTGACGCGCCAGGATCGTTACCTGGCTGCCCAGCCGGGCGAAGGCTTGCGCGAATTCGACCGCAACGACCGGCCGGCGGCGTCCATGCGCACCATGCTGCAAGAGTTCTTGCCAAGATCGATGCCGAGAATCACGATATCCATCGGCCTGCTCCTCTCTCCAAACCAGCGGCGATACTACCCGATCGCCACGAGAGGGGTGAGCCAGCCATCCCATAATCACAGCGTCCGAGTCGCGGAAGCACTATCGTGAGTCACTCCCCACAGGATTTGGTGTCGATCGTCCCGCTAGTGCTCGATCGCCAGCATGGCGATACCCAGCTCTGGGTAAAAGAGGTCTGGATTGGCAAGGGCAAGGCGGCCCAGCGCTACATCGTCCCGGTCAATGAGGGTGCCGAGGCGGAAAAGGACAGGGAAGACCGGCAGGCGATCATCGACGGGCTGCAGGCCGAGCTGAAAGAAGGGCGGCGGAGTGAGATGGGAGTTTTCGCCAGGAAACGGCCCGCCTGTTGATTTCCGCTTCGGATTGACCCTTTGTCTCCACCGGATTGTGGCCCTGACGTATGCCTGTCCCGGCGTCAGCAGGAAGGCGTCTGCGCCTTCCTGGCGTCCTCATGCTCGAAGGCTGACGCCATGCGCTCGATCTCGCGTGCTGATATGCCCAGCTTCGCGGCATCACCGCGCCATTTGGCGACGGCAAGCGCCACCTGCTGGGCGATGGCCTTTGCGTCTACCGGTTTCAGGCCGTAGTAGTTGGCCATCTCCAGCGCCAACTCGATGGAAGCCGTAGGATCATCCATGTCGATTGCTGTGGAGAGGACTCGCGGGCGAATGTCCACGGGGACGGGATTGAGGTCGTAGGCAGGCGATAGTCGCCAACCTTTGTGGCTACCGTACAGGAAACCGTGGTTCCGCAGGTGGTCGTCGGTATTTGATATGAGGACGCTGAAGACGATCCGTCGCCAGAGTTGGGCCAGATCGTCCTTCGTCGCGGCCCCGAACTGCCGCAGCGCGTCGGCAATCTCCAGATAGGAATGTTGTTCGTTGTCGTTCGCGCCCAACATGCTCATGGCGGACAGAAACGGGACGCGCAGCCCCCCTTTGCGGTCGAAGCGGCGGATGAGAATGACAGGCTTCTCGCCTATCGTCTCGATGCGCCATTCGGGCACACCAATCCCAGCTTTCTCTGCCAAAGACAGGGCAACCCCCTCCCAAAGGACGACGTTGATGTCGTCCTGCTTGTGCGGGAACTTGGCCAGTGCCAGATGGCCGTCATGGTCGCGCACAGACGCCTTGGGGCGCGCTCCGCCTAAGGAAGAACCGGGAACGATCAAGACGCGCAGGTCTTCGTCGTCCTCTTCCTCGTTCGAAACCCGCTCGACGGCGGACAGCAGACGGGGCAACTCTATCAAGGGCGGAATCCGCATGCTGTCTTCCGGCGCAAGGAAAGGACCATCCGGCTCGGCCCTGAACCGCAAGGCCCCCTGACGCGCCACGTCGTCCACCAGGAGCAAAAAGTCAGCCTCAAACAGCGTGCGCGGTGCCTGCCTCTCCCGCTCGGCGCGGCGGCGTTCAGCCCGGCGCATGAGCACACGGCCCCAACGGTCGGGTGCGGAATCACCAATCGCGCCAAATAGCGCCTTTTCGGGCGGAGTGTGGAACGGCCCCGGCGCAAGCGTCAAGGCTGGCTCCAGCGCAAAGCGTTCCGGGTGCGCAAGCCACGCCGGGTCGTACTCAAACGACGCGCTTTCCCGCCCCTTGCGCACGCGCGACCACAGGCGGCCGACGAGAATGGGTTCACCGTGCAGGTCTATGTAGACAAAAATCTCGCGGTCCATCAGCCGGTTCCCTTGGGCTTGTTCGGGCTGCGGATGCGCTGCGGCAGCAGGTCGTCCTCCAGGCTGAGGCCAATGGTGTCGTGCTTGGGGTCAGCCAGTTCAGCCAGGCGCTCGGTCATGCCGAGGACGAAGAGCACAGTGGCGTAGATGCCAAAGCTGACGCTGGGATCGCCCTTCTCGACCTTGGTGAGCGTCACGCGGCTGATGAGCGAGCGCTCCGCCATGGTCGTCGTCGGAATTCTCCGACGGCGACGCGCATCACGGATGTCCGCACCCAGCTTCCTGAGGGCACGGCGCACCGGGATTGGCAATGTGGCTTCGGGTTTGGCGCTCATATTGCTCACTAACTTTTACACTATCTGATTTAGTGTAAGATGTAGTGAACATTATTTCAAGATGGACGAGCCTGGTCAAACCCGCATGAGTGTCCCAAGCCGAAGGGGTTCTTGCGGGTGTCCAACTTATCTGGTCGCGCTGACCGCCATGCGGCGTCTCGCATCCCCGCGAGGCGCAGCTACTCTATGATGTAGCCCAAGGCGCGATAGCCGGCGCGGCGTTTCACGGCCATCCGAGCGAGAACCGGCACAGCATGATCGACATAGTCCACGACAAGGACGTCCCGCTTTCCAGCATGCTGGCGATGGAGACGGCCGACATATTGCGCTAATGTCCCCTTCCAGGCGATCGGCATCGTCAAGAACAACGTGTCGAGGCGGGCGTCGTCGAAGCCTTCGCCGATGTAACGGCCGGTCGCGAGGATCAGGCGCTCCTGATCGTCCGGGACCCGCATTGCGGCTTCGGCCATTTTGCGATCGCCCGCAGACATGCCGCCGCGCAGCACGACGAGGTTCTTCACGAACGGCGAGAACCGCTGCCGAAGCCGATCAAGATGATCTTTCCGCTCCGTCAGAACGACAGGCGAGCGCTTCGCCTCGAGCGACTTCAGCACGTCGCCGAAGATGAGATCGTTCCGCGAGCCGTCCTGAGCCAATGCCGCGTAGATCGCAGGGATCGACGGACGCTCGACTGACGCCAGGGACGGCGGCAGCTCGAATGTCGTCGAGCGATCGCGCACCCGGTGGCGGATGCCGCCTTCGGCGGCTTGAACTCTAGCATCGACCCGATGACGGACGGGGCCGCATTGCATGAAGATGATCGGGTGGTGGCCGTCCTTGCGGGCCACAGTCGCGGACAAGCCCACCACATACCGCGCCTTCGATCGCCGAGCGACAAGCTCGAAGCTTGCCGCCGACAGGTGATGGCATTCATCGACGATCAGATGGCCATAATCGGCAACTGTGTCCGCAACTTCCCCGTTGCGGACCAGGCTCTGGATGAGCGCAACGTCGATGATGCCGGTCGGCTTCCGTTTTCCGCCACCGATTACGCCGATCTGATTGCGGCCTATATTCAAGAAAGTCCGCAGACGCTCCACCCATTGCTTCAGCAGTTCGCGCCGGTGGACGAGGATCAGCGTGTTCCGGCTGCGATGGGCGATGAGCGCCGCCGCGACAACAGTCTTGCCAAAGGCGGTCGTTGCCGCAAGCACCCCGGCGTCGTGGGCGACGAGGGCCTCGAAGGCCCTCGACTGCGGCCGCTGCAACTCGCCCTGGAAGACGACGCCCGCGGGAAGTGGCGTGCCGCTCTCGCGGCGGTCCTCCAACTCGGTGACGGCCCCGTGGCTCTTGGCGAGATCGATCACCTCCTCGAGACAGCCGCGGGGCAAAGCGACATGTCTCGGATAAAGCTCGGCACAGGAGACGATCCGCGGCTTGCCGAATGTCGGCAGCCGCATGGCCTGCGCACGATAGAATTCCGGGTTCTGGAACGCCGCCAGTCGAATGAACTGCGTGATCAGGGCCGGCGGAAGCTCCGTCCGGTCGATGTAAACCTGATCGCCGACCACGATCCTGACGGTTTTCGGTATCGCAGCCTCGATGCGCCGCGGCTCGCTGCGCCGCGCCGGCGACATCTTCCATGGCTCTTCCGCATATTTGTCTTCGACCGGCATGCGAACACCCAGGACACGACCCGACGATTCCGCCTCGTCCGCGATCCGGAAGACGGTGGCTGCCGGCACTCTAGGCAGGGATGACAGGTACGCCCACTGGTCGTCGTAAGGCTGTAGATCCTTGTCGACAAACACGCTGTTGCCGCATTCGCGAGCCTTTCTTTGCAGCGGCAACGCGATCAAATTGCCAAAGCCACCGATGGGCATCGTGTCCTGGTTGGGAAAGAACCGATCGTAGGAGGAGAAACCGATCTCGGGGCGGCTTTCCATCGTCTCCGTTATCAACGCCGAGCCCAACTGCCTGGCGGCCCTTGCCGGCACAGGCTCGGAGAAGAAGATCCAAACATGGCCACCATTCCCCGACCGCGACCGTTCCAAAGCGGCGGCAATTCCTTTCGCGTGGCAGGTGTCCTGCAATGCCCTGGCATCGTCCGCCCAGCTTTCCTTGTCGAAGTCTGCGGCCAGGAACCAGCAGGTTTCGTCCTGCAGCAATGGATACACCCCGGCGACAAAGCCGCTGGTGGAGGTGCCACCGCCGCGCAGGTGTCTTTCGATCACGTCCTCGGAGGGTGCGATGAAGGCCTGATGTGGGCACTCTCCGCACTTCACCGCCGGCTTGCCGCAAATCCCCTTTGCCCACTCATTCGAGCAGGCCGGCGAATATCCTGAACGCCCGGTCTTTCTATTGTCCCATCGAACCGGAAAGACATCGGGGCGCCCGGCAAACAACCGCCGGAACAAATCGACCTTCTCGAGCGACGACGAGTGGTTGGTGACCGCGGCATCACCAGGGAACGGCTGCTCGGCCGGTCGGCGATCAGACGCCCGCCTCTTTTCCAGCGTCTCCAACTCGGCCTTGAGCCTCGTGCGCTCGGCATCGAGATCGGTCAACCGACGCCGAACGCGCGCGATGTCCGCCGAGAGGTCGTTCTCGTCCGCCAAAGTCGTTGCTCTCACCCATAGACCAAGAGACAACATAGACCAAAGGGAGCACGACCTTAAGGCGGGCGACGCGTGGCTCGGCGGATCGACGGGCAGCATTAGGCGCAGCAGCATGGAATGCCGGCGTTCAGCGGCCGACACTCCGCATTATCCGGCGCTTCGCATAATCCGCCCGGCCTACGAAGATGCAGTAACTCGGCGTATTGTCGCTCGCCCGGTTGACCTCCAGTCCATCGTATCTCCGTTCGTCTTCGCAAACGAACTGAACGTATGGCCCGCCCCGTCCGCAAGGGGTGAATTTCATCTGGCTCTAATCAGTCTGCTTCAACGTATCCGGTCTCGGGCTTCGAACCCGGCCAAGATGGAGATCCGCGCGGCCTGATCCTTATAATCACACCGGCCTCGGAGGCCGTTCAATGGGTCAGGGTTTCAAGCCGCCATTCGACTGTCAGGCCATCTTCCTTTCACCTCACGCAGACATCGACTGCCCTTTCGCGCCCAACTGCGAGCGCTGTTCGGGCGATTCCGTCATGCTGCCGCAGCCGCCGCTTCGAATTGGGCGCCGTAATCGCAACCGTGCGCCAAAACAGCCCATGCGATCCGAGCCAGCTTCGCGGCCAGCGCGACTACGCCCACGTTCTTATGCGCTCGGTCGAGCAATCCCCGCGCCCAGCGGCCCAACGGCGTATCGCGTTCGACAAGATAAGGCAGCGCCGCTCGCCATCTGTCCCTCCTCTCAATCGAGGGGGTCATGTGTGGAACGGCCCGGGATTCAAGATCGACGGTGCGAGAATTTGGCGGCGGCACGAATGCGGTCATGTGTCCGGCTTTTTGGCGCGGCCTCATGACCGCCAGCCCAGATGGGTTCCGCGAATGGCATCCAAACAAATCTGCGGCATCGACCTGCCGTTGACCCCCGCTGGATTGCCGCCATTCGTCGGTTCGACCAATCACCATCTTCTTCTGTCGCTCTTGCCTCCCTGGCACCGGCCGCGGTCAGGCTGCTGCCGGCTGCCGCCGGTATGCCTCGCCGCGCGCCATCATCGCCCAGATGATCCGGGCGATCTTGTTGGCCAGAGCGATCACCGCGATCTTGCGCGGCCGGCGCTCCTGCAATTGCAACAGCCAGGTATTTGCTGATTTGCTGCCCGGCTTGGCGTATCGAAACACCCCCATCGCGCCGACGACCAGTAACTAACGCAACCGCTCATTGCCCGCATTGCTGATCCGGCCAAGGCGATGTTTTCCACCTGTCGAATGTTCTCGTGGCGTCAGTCCCAGCCACGCAGCGAAGTGGCGGCCACTCTCGAAATTTGCCGGGTTTACCGCAGACAGGGCCATGGTAATCGAGGTAATTGGCCCGACTGCCGCGCGACAATCAGCGTGAGAATCGTATTGCCTCACGAGAATATGTTCCCGGACGGTGATGGCGTATTCTCACCCCAGATTGTCGCGCTACACCGACACCGGGGATTGCGCCTGTTCCTGCCGGAGAGCTGGACAAGCGATCCAATCCGCATGAGCAAGGCGCGAGTGCCGCCGGATCGCCAGGGATTTCGTAGGAAGACGGAGATCGCGATTGACAGATCGACCGGATCAGGGTGGGCGGCGCGCGGTTCGGCTGTGTGCTCGCTGACACCGGCTATGGCCTGAGTGCGCCGTTTCGCCAGGCGCTGAGTGCCCGCAATTTGCGGTGGGCCGTGGGGATTCCGTTCAAGCAGAAGGTCTATCCGGCTGACGTGGCGCTGATCTTCCCGACCGCGGGCCGCGGCCGGCCACGCCAGCGGCATATCCCGGCGTGGTTCAGTTCTGTGGCGTTGCTTGGCTTGGGGTTGTGAATGGATTTTCCGGGTGACGCTTTCAAAGACGGGGCACGACGATGCTCGGCTGCGATAATGCCTCGATCAACGGGCATTCCGCTGGCCCGTCGGCTTCGCACTGCTGGATCAGGGTGCCGAGCGTGGCTTCGACCGCCCGCAAGTCGGAGATCTTGCGTCGTACGTCCTGGCGATGACGGACAGCGGCCTGCTTAACATCCTCGCAGGGCCGCTCTTTCTCCTCCGCGAGGTCGAGCAGTCCGCGCACCTCGTCAAGAGAGAAGCCGAGTTCCCGTGCCCGGCAGATGAAGGCGAGGCGTGCGATTTCGGCGGGGCCGTAAACCCGACGGCCACTCCCGGTGCGTCGCGGCTGACGTAGAACTCCGATTTTTTCATAGAAGCGGATCGTGTCGATGCCACAGCCGATTTGCCGCGCAACCTTGCCGATCGGCTCCAACGGACCATCCAGCCTAGCAGCCGAGGCACGAATTTGGCGGTCATTCACATTACCCACGACATGCCCTTGATTCTGGAGTTACTCCAGAACCTATCTAGACCATCGTGAGATAAATTTGGAGGGGTCATGCGTTTCCGACCAGGTGATATTTTCCGCGCCCCGCGCAGCCATGGGTGGGCCGGCGATGATCCTGCCGGTGGCCAAAAGTGTCCTGGGGCAGTCTTGGTATCGGAATGCTGCGGATATTCGCGCTATGGCTCGCACCAGGGCTGCAGAAGGAGTTCGGGCCATGGCTGCATGTTGTAATCGTTCGGATACCGGCGTCCGGGTCAACTGGCGGCGCCTATTGACCAGTCGCGTGACGATCATCGGTGGCCTTACTCTCGCCGTGGCTGGTGGTCTTGCCGCCGGAGGCTGGAGTTGGCTGGTGGCGGCCGGCGTTGCGCCTATCATCCTGACGATCCTGCCCTGCGCGGTCACATGCGCCCTTGGACTCTGCGCGCTGGGTCTGTGCGCCGATCGGAGTCAGATGTTGCGCCAGCCAGTAACACCGCCATCCAGACACGGTGCGGCCATAACCCGCAAGGATGACCCAATGCCGTCACCTGCCGCTGCGGTGGTCGTCAGACACCAGGATCAGCAGTCATTGGAAGCACACAATATCAATTGCACCGGAACCATCGGAGACCTGGCATGACCTCTCTTACTCTGAGCGTGACGGGCATGACCTGCGAGCACTGCGCTCGCATAGCCGAGAAAGCCCTCAACAGCCTTCCGGACGTCCGGGCGGATGTCAACTACGATCGCCGGACCGCGCGGATCGACGGCGCCGATGGTCTTGACCTCGCGGCGCTGCGAGCTGCGCTTGCGCCGCATGGCTATGGGATGGAGACGCTGAACGACGACACCACGCGCGGCACGACGGCCCCGCACGGCGGTGGGCTGCATATCGCCATCATCGGCAGTGGCGGCGCTGCCTTTGCGGCCGCCATCCGGGCGGTTGATGCCGGCGCCCGGGTGACCATGATCGAGCGAGGCGAGGTCATCGGCGGCACCTGCGTCAATGCTGGATGCGTGTCCTCAAAAATCACTCTCCGGGCCGCCGAAATCCGGCATGAGCGTGGGCACCATCCGTTCGACGGTATCGCCCGCAGCGAAGAACCGGTGGACCGGCGGGTGTTGCTTGCCCAGTTGCGCGGGCGGGTGGACGCGCTGCGTGGTGCGAAATACCAGAAGATCATCGATGACAATCCGGGGATCACGCTGCTGCGTGGCGAAGCACGCTTCGCGGATGCGCGCACGCTCACGATCACTGAGCACACTGGAAAGGTAACGCGGCAGACTCCGGATCGCATCCTCATCGCGACTGGTGCCGCGCCGATGATCCCGCCGGTCCCGGGGCTCGCGGAGACCCCGTACTGGACCTCGACTGAATCCCTGTTTGCTGACGAGCTTCCCACCAGCATCGCGGTGATCGGATCGTCCTTCGTGGCTCTCGAACTGGCCCAGGCATATCGCCGTCTCGGCGTCGACGTGACCGTGCTCGCCCGCAGCACCCTGCTCACGCGCGACGATCCCGAACTTGGCGCGGCGCTACAGGAGGCGTTTGAAGCCGAGGGCATCCGTGTTCTCAACGAGACCCGGGTTCAGAACGTCGCCTATGAGGCTGGTCGTTTCATAGTGGCGTTTGGCACCGGGCGCATCGAAGCCGAGCGGCTACTGGTGGCTACCGGACGCTGGCCCACGACTGGAGGACTTGGCCTTGAGCAGGCCGGTGTCACTACCGATCGCAACGGCGCCATCGTGGTCGACGACCATCTGCGGACATCAGCCGCGAATATCTACGCGGCAGGCGATTGCAGCACGATGCCGCAGCTCGTCTATGTCGCCGCGGCGGCCGGAACGCGGGCTGCGATCAACATGACGGGCGGCGACGCCAGCCTCGACCTCTCGGTGGTCCCCGCGGTGATCTTCACCGACCCTTCGGTCGCGACGGTCGGACTGGACGAGGGGCAGGCGAGAACGGCAGGCATCGAAGCTATCGTGCGGCGCCTCGATCTGGAAAACGTGCCCAGAGCACTCGCGAATTTCGACACGCGAGGCTTCGTGAAGCTCGTTGCCGAAGCCGGCACCAACCGGCTGATCGGCGCACAGATCCTCGCTCACAATGCTGGAGAAATGATCCAGACTGCGGCACTCGCCATCCGTCATCGGATGACGGTGCAGGAGCTGGGCGACACGCTGTTCCCCTATCTGGTGATGAGCGAGGGGATCAAGCTTGCGGCACAGACCTTTACCAAGGACGTGAAGCAACTCTCCTGCTGCGCCGGGTGAACGCGATGCAACAGTCAGGCACGGCAGAACGAGGATGGATTCATGACCACGAAAGGAGAATGCGCATGACAAAAACCAACAACCTCTTTCACTCTCGGTTCCTGCGGCTCGGGAAACCGCTATTGGCTGCACTGGCGTTCACCGGCCTTGCTTCAGCGACCGCATTTGCCGGCCCCACAGGCAAGATGGGGCCAACCAGCGCGCCGGCGCCGCAGGACATGACTGCGCCCAACGCGCCGTTCATCGTTGACGGAAAGAGCGTCGAGTTGAAAACCTATATGGGCCATCCGCTCGTGGTCTGGCAGGTCACCACCTGGTGTCCAAGCTGCAAGGCCGGGCTCAGGACCTTCGCACAGCATCAGGCGGAGATCGACAAGTCTGACATGACGATCCTCGTGCTGCGCGACGACAAGAATGGCGGCTATTCTGGCCCGAGCATGCACCAGTTTGTCGAGCAGGCGGCACCGAAGCTGCTGAACGACCCGCATTTCGTGATCGGAGACGACACGAAGGCGTTGTTCGACCTCTACAATCCGCACAAATTTGTCGATGTCTACCAGGTGATCGCGCCGGACGGGCACGTCGCCGTGGTTTCCTCGACGCCCTCCGCCACCTTCGGCAAGATCGCAAGCTTCATCAAGCCAAAGACCGGATCATGATTGCCGCCTTTTATCAGCGCGTGGAGATGGTGCCGCGCGCCTTGCAATTCGCCCTGGGCTCCCGCCGGGCCGTGATCGGGACGATGGTCCTGTTTGTCGCGGCGCTCGGGTTCTATGCGATGCTGCTGCCCGCCACCAGCACGGGCGGTGTCGTCGGATTGGTCTCGCTTCGCTTCCTGACACCAGGCCAGTTTGTTCTGGCGCTGATCATGGCCGTTCTTCTCGCGCTGACGGTGACGCTCGGCGTTTACGGCATCCGACAGGGGGCACGGGTGGGGCCGACTGGCACCGTGCTGGGCGCGGTGCTGGCAACCTTGCCTGCACTGCTCTGCTGTACCCCGATCCTGCCACTGGCGATTGCAACCATCGCCTCTGTACTACCGGCTGTCGGGCAGCTCGGTCTGCCGATCCAGGGCTTCATTGCCACCCATGAAGGTGCAATCTACGGGGTGGCGATCGCCCTCATGCTCTGGGGCCTCTATTCCAGCGCCCGGCGGGCGCTGTCCTGCGCCTGCTGAACTCACACCAAGATTCAGACGCATCCGATGTTTACTGTGCGTTCCCTCCGCATAAACTATATCAATTACGATTTTCTGGCAGGGTTTTTTCATATTTTTCAATATTAATTGCTAAATCATAAAAGAATTTATCTGGATCTCCTATGAAGGAATATCCTAAAGAGCTATAAGTCTTTATAACGTAATTGTTAATGGATAGCATGTCGAATTTTTTTCTAATCCTACAAATGATATTATCAACTGTTCTTTTTGATGTGTTTTTATATGAATCTCTTGTATGAAGAGACAGAGATTCCCTGCTAACGACTTTCCCCTTATTTTCTATGAGTTCGCTTAGTATTTTACCCTCACTTGGAGTAAAATATTTATAAAACTTTTCAAAAACAAAGATTTTATTATTATTATTATTATTGTTTTTGTTTATTGGATTGTTTTGAATATTATGGTTTTGGTGATCTGCAGAACTTCTATTTTTTTCAATTAGTTTCTCAATCCGTAGATTTAGATCTATTGCTCCTATTGCTGAGACGACACAGTCGTCTGCTCCTATCCTAAGTAAATCCACAACAAATAACTCATCATATGATCCTGATATAGCT
>NZ_AFPR01000561.1:0-1137 GCF_000219295.1 Acidiphilium sp. PM | reverse complement strand
CGCTCGTAAAGCTTGCTGAGCAGATGGAACAGCAAAGCGCCGCCTGAGGCGCTGAAGGGCAGATAGCCAAGCTCATCAAGGATGACGAGGTCGGCATGGATCAGGCGGCCGGCGATTTGCCCGGCCTTTCCCTGAGCCTTTTCCTGCTCCAGAGCATTGACCAGCTCGACGGTGGAGAAGAAGCGGATGCGCTTTTTGTGATGCTCGACGGCCTGCACGCCAAGCGCGGTGGCGATGTGGGTTTTACCCGTGCCCGGGCCGCCGACGAGCACGACATTGTCGGCGGGCTCGATGAAGTCGCAACGATGCAACTGCCTGACCAGGGCCTCATTGACCTCGCTGCTGGCGAAGTCGAAGCCGGCCAGGTCGCGATAGGCCGGGAAGCGGGCGGCCTTGAGCTGATAGGCCATGGAACGGACCTCGCGCTCAGCGGTCTCGGCCTTGAGCAACTGGGAGAGCACCGGGATGGCGGCTTCAAAGGCCGGAGCACCCTGCTGGGCCAGTTCATCGACGGCCTGTGCCATGCCGTGCATTTTGAGGCTGCGAAGCATGATGACGAGCGCACCCGCGGCGGGATCATGACGCATGGCGGGTCTCCCCGGTTTGACGCAGGGTATCGTAGCGCTCGACATCGGCCCTGGGCTCATGGGCCAATGTCAACGCCTGTGGTGCGGTGATGACTGGCGGCGGCGCCTGTTTGCCGTCGATCAGCCTGTGGAGCCGGTTGAGGATATGCGTCTTGGACGGCACGCCATCGGCCAAGGCCAGTTCCGCCGCCATCAGAACCAGTTGCTCATCATGGTGCAGCACCAGGGCCAGGATCTCCACCATATCGCGGTCACCGCCTGGATGCTGCAGGAGATGCCGCTGCAAATGCCGGAACGCATCGGGCAATTCCAGGAACGGCGCGCCGTTGCGCAAGGCGCCCGGCTTGCGCTGGATCACCGCCAGATAATGCCGCCAGTCATAAATCGTGCGGCCGGGACCGTGTGTCCGCTCGACGACGCGGGGGTGTTCGCAAATGATTTGCCCTTCCGCCGCCACCACCAGCCTGTTGGGGTAAACCCGCAGGCTGACCGGCCGGTTGGCAAAAGAAGCCGGCACGCTGTAGCGGTTGCGCTCCAGGTGGATCAGGCA
>NZ_AFPR01000562.1:0-557 GCF_000219295.1 Acidiphilium sp. PM | reverse complement strand
TGAAGAAGGGCGACAAGGCGCTGGTCGGCAACTCGGCCTACCGACGTTATCTCCGCAGCCGCGGCAACGCCTTCGAGATCGATCCGGGCAAGCTGGCCGAGGAGGCCCGCTTCGATGGCCTCAGCGTGCTCAGGACCAACGCAAGGGTCACGCCCCTGCAGGCCGTGATCCGGTATCGCGACCTGCTCGAGGTCGAGGCCCTGTTCCGCGCGGCCAAGGCCAGCTTCGATACAAGGCCGATCTTTCACCAGGCTGACGCCGCGATCCGCGGCCACGTTTTCTGTTCCTTCCTGGCCCTGACACTCGCCAAGGAACTGAACCGCCTATGCGGCGCCAGGGGCTTCCAGCCCGAATGGCAGAAGTTGCTGAACGATCTCGACAGGCTCCAGCAGGCAACCATCGAAAAGGGCGGCAAGGTCATCACCACGAGGACCCACGTCACCGGCCAGGTCGGCAATGTCTTCAAGGCCGCCGGCATCGCGCTGCCCCACAACATCAGCGAACACCCCGCAGACTGAAGCCGCGGCCACGCACCGCCGACCCAACGCCCCAAAAAT
>NZ_AFPR01000563.1:0-1361 GCF_000219295.1 Acidiphilium sp. PM | reverse complement strand
CCATCTGTGGACGCCCCGCGGAAAGCAAGCGCAAATTTGAGGGTGCACAGGTGTCGGATGCTGCCATCTGTCCGGCCTCTGGGTGCAGAGACGTTCTGCGGGCCTGTATGGGAGTTCGCGGATCGGATCCAAAACACTACAGCGTGCTCGCGCACATTGGTAACAACTGGTTTTCCGACCCCGTCTCGCCGACGGTTGTGCCATACTCTCCTTCGATCGCCTACCTTCTCCGCCAGCCTCAGTAGCTTGGCAGTTTATACTGCTGCAGCTACCGGAGCTCGATAATCCTCTTTCTTTGTGAGCACGGCCCACACAATGCGTGCGGTCTTGTTGGCCTGTGCAACCGTGACCAACATTCGCGGCTTGCGTGTCAGCATCGAAGCAAGCCAGCCTCCTGCGGTCGGGCCTTTCTTGCTAGCGTGTCGGATCAAGGTACTCGCGCCGATAATCAGCAAACGCCGCAAGGTTCGCTCGCCCATCTTCGTTGTCCGCCCCTGCCTGGGCTTGCCGCCAGTCGATTTTTGCAATGGTGTGAGCCCTACCCAGGCGGCAAAGTCCCGCCCTCGCGCGAAAGTCTCCGCGGGTGGCGCCAGAGCGCATATAGCCGTCGCCGCGATCGGGCCGATGCCCGGGATCGTCATTAGGCGCCGCACATCCTCGTCCTCGCGAGCTCGCCGGGCGATTTCCTTGTCGAGATCAGCGATCTGAAAATCGAGCCCATCGAGCATGACCAGCATGACCCGGAGCATGTCGCGGGCTGCTACCGGCAGCGAGTTGTCGCTATCGATCACCTCGCGCAGCGACGCCATCCACATCCGGCCCTTCGGAGCAACCCAGCCGTATTCGGCCATGTGACCGCGGATCGCGTTGATCAGTTGCGTGCGCTGCCGCACCAGAAGATCTCGGGTACGGAAAACCAGCGCCGAGGCCTGCTGCTCCTCGCTCTTGACCGCGACAAAACGCATGTTCGGCCGCTGCGCGGCTTCGCTGATTGCTTCGGCATCATTTGCGTCGTTCTTCTGGTTGCGCTTGACAAACGGCTTGACGTAAGCTGGCGGGATTAAACGGACATCATGCCCCAGTTTCGCAAGTTCGCGAGCCCAGTGGTGTGCGCCGCCGCAGGCCTCCAGCGCCACCAGGCTGCGAGGCTGCGCAGAGAAGAACTCCAGCACTTTTGCCCGCGTGAGCCGCCGGCTGAAGACCTTGTGGCCATCGGCATCAACGCCGTGCGCCTGGAAAACGTGCTTTGCGATATCAAGTCCAATTGTAGTAACCTCGGCCACGGACGCCTCCTCCTGCAGGTGTGTTGACACCTACCTTGGCACATAGATGCCGTCGGGGGGCGTCCACCCCATCACTAC
>NZ_AFPR01000564.1:0-14330 GCF_000219295.1 Acidiphilium sp. PM | reverse complement strand
AATGCAGTTGACCGCGCAGGCCTGGTATTATGATTTCTATCAGTACGCGCAGATGGTTTATGGCCAACTCGACGTAGTGCAACCCATGAGCAATGGACAAGCCATCTTCGGCGCAGTCCAGGCCCTGACGGAAGGCAACTCGGCCGGCAATGCCTCAAATATCGAAGCCTTCACGGGTAACAACGCCCGCTCGATTAATGCACATATCTATGGTGCCAAGCTCGGCTATTCGTTCGGCGACGGCAGCATCGCTCTTGTGGGCAATTATGTCCCGACAGAATACAATGCGTTCCACCACGGCGGCTTGATCCATCCGTACAACGACCTGACCGGAACCTCCTTTACCGATACGATGCAGACCGGCCTGTCGAATCTCGGGCCAGGCTATGCTTATGGCGTGACAACGCACTATGACTTCCTGAACAAGAAGCTAAAGGTTGGTGTCGCGTATATCCGTTATCTCGCCCGCTACGGTTTCGGCGGTGACGCGGCAAACTATGCCTACACCGGAGCCTATGGCTTCTCGAGCAGCAGCTACGTCCCGAACCAGCAGCTCTGGGCGCTGGATGCGAACGCTTCGTACGATCTCTCGTCAGTGCTGAAGGGGTTGTCGGTCGCGGAAGACACGGACATTGCCGATGCAGAAAACCGTTCTGGCTACACGCACTACAACAACCCTTATTTCAGCAGCCGCGTCTATCTCGAATATAACTTCTGAGGAAATTGGCTATTAAGCCGCGCGCCCGGCCCCACAAGCTCGGGCGCGCTCCCATAACCGAACATTTGGATGGCTTGAAATAGGCCCGAATTTTTCTGAATTGGCGGGACAGCGCTCTGCGATTGAAGGGGGACTGATCAGGAAGCCGGCTAAATGGCGGTTGGACCGCCGAGGACTAACGCTCCGGCGTTCCCCTTAAGAGGCTATCGAGTGTTCCTGATGGTAGCCATGAATGGGTTTGACCTATCGGGGGCCAATCTTCCAAATCACGTGCCAGAGAATGTTGGAAAGCAATTTGATCCGCGTTGACCTGCGTGTTCTGTTGAAGATGGACAAATGAGCGAAGTTCAAGATGGGGGCAGAATGACGTCACTTCACCCCCCAGATCTCCGACTATACGATTCCAGTTTGTAACAGCAAAGGAGAGGCAATATGAATACAATTACAAAGAGCCCACGGATCGCATTTTTGGGTACGGGCGCGCAGGGGGCTTCTATAGCTGCTGACTTTGTTTTGGCTGGTCTTGATGTAACTCTTATAGATCAATGGCCGGCGCACGTAGAGGCGATGCAGACTAATGGGTTAACTGTAAACCTACCTAATCGAAGAATCCATACGAAGGTAAATGCGCTACATGTATGCAATGTTGCCGAAATAAAAAAGCCTTTTGATCTCGTGATATTGGTGATGAAGGCATATGACACTAAATGGGCATGCGAGTTGATAAAGCCCGTTCTTGCGGATGATGGGTTAGTCGTGGGTTTACAAAATGGCATGACCCATGAGGACATTGCCTCTATTCTTGGGCGCAAACGGACCATTGGCGCGGTAATCGAAATCGCCTCCAATATGTGGTTGCCCGGAGTGACAAACCGCCAGAACGATCATGATGAGTCGTGGTTCGCATTAGGGGCGCTAGACCCGGCAACCCAGCCGCGTGTTGAAGCGGTCGCTGAATTGCTTCGCAATTCTGGCACGGTTGAGGTGATCGATGACATTCGCTCTGCAAAATGGATGAAGCTTGTTGTCAACGCGGCCGAGCTAATTCCCTCAGCGATAGTCAATACCGCGTTGCAAGATGCAACGCGCGAAGCAGGAATGCTGAAGGTGATGCGGGCAGCTGGCTACGAGGCGATGCAGGCGGCGCTTGCTGATGGAGCCACGATCATGCCAATCATCGGGATGCCCGCGGTAATGAGTAATCATCCCGATCGGTATGTGGACCAAATCTTTGAGAAAGTGCTGACGACCTATTCGCGTGAAGATACCCTTACGACGTCTCTTCAGGATTGGCGCAAGGGCCGACGCGCAGAGGTGGAAGAGGTGAATGGCTGGGTGGTAAACATTTTAGAGGCGCACGGTCGTACAGCACCAGTCAACAAGCGTATTGTACAGGTTGCTCTTGATATTGAGGCAGGTTTGCTAGAAGCCAATCCAGAAAATGCTACGCTACTATTTGACACATAATAGGCCACCTGCTCATGAGCATATCAGGCAGTGCATAAACTACTATCTTTGAAGGTCAGTTGGCGGTGTTGGTAACCTTTGCGTTGATCACCATGGCGGTGAGGCAATTTAATGCGTCGTGAAATACTCTGGATCCGCAACCCTATGTGGCTGTCACTCTTTTAGATGGCGTTTTGTTTATTAGTAGACCAGGATTTGATCATAGCATAATTGCATTTAAAGGTGGTTATATAATGCCTCTCTGAGAGACTTTTGGGCAATACCAGACAAGAACATGCGCAACTTGGGACAATATCGTCCAAAAACCTGCATAAAATATCGGACATTGCTCATAATACCGTCAAGCATCATTTTGGGCAGATTCTCTGCCAGATGTCCGAAACCGGTCGGTTTTGGGCGTGATGGCGTTGATAAGTGTTGTATAGCGGCGCGTTACGCGATACAATAGCACATGATTTTGAGTTTTCGACATAAGGGCCTTGAGGCATTTTACCGCACGGGCTCCATGCGCGGGATTCAAACCGCACAGGCGGACAAATTGAAGCGCATTCTTGGCCTTTTGGATGTGGCGCAAACGCCGCAGGATATTAACATCCCAGCGTTTAAGCTGCACCCACTGAAAGGCGACCTTGCCGGGCACTGGTCCGTGTGGGTCAACGGGAATTGGAGAGTGACGTTTCGGTTCGTTGAGGCTGGCGTTGAGTTGGTGAATTATCAAGACTACCACTAGGAGAAGGCAAAATGATGCATAATCCGCCACATCCTGGCGAACTGCTAAGAGAGGATGTCATCGGTGAGCTGGGGCTTTCCGTTACCGAGGCCGCCCAGAGGCTGGCTATGTCCCGCGCAGCGTTGTCGCGTGTGTTGAACGCCAGGGCTGCCATTAGCCCTGATTTGGCGATCCGGCTTGAACAGGCTGGCGTGAGCACGGCCCAGGCATGGCTTGGGATGCAGGCAAACTATGACCTTTGGCTTGCACGACAACACAAGCAGCCACCAGTACGCCGTTTTCAGGCAAATGTGGCCTGAGCGACCAAGTGTAGGCAGTGACCAGTAGATTTATGGTTTTATATCCGCTGGGTAGCACCAATGGGGACGTATAGCGGCCAGTCGGCTTATGTCTTACGAAATCGGATACCAGATGTTCGCCTTGTGGCGAGGCCGGGCCGAAGCCGGAATGGCGGCTTACGGCTCCCGACCAGAGGAAAGTCACCATTCAGGGGACGATCAGCCTTGGCGTGGAGCAACCCGACAAAGACACCGAGGTCAAATTGAATGACCCCAAGGGCGGTCGTTCGCGGGCACCAGGGGCGGCCTCTATCTGGGTTTCGGTCGTAACGCAGCGATTTTTGAACTTCTGAAAGCAGACAAGGCGCCGCTATCCTCCTGACGCACGATTGTGAGCGATCTTGCGGTTGCTAGCCTTAATGCGGTTCCGTTTCCTGTTGGGATGATCTCATGATTCCGATCGTGCTCGATCCGAGCTATTGCCGTCTCGGCGTATGCGGCAACGGTCCTATGTCGCTTCGCAGGCTGCGTGCGCTGCGTGAAGGCGGCGCCGATGCCGCCCTTCTGTTCAGTGACGATCCGGATGCGGCGACAATCGCGGAAGCTGGCGCCGCGCTATGCCGCAGAATGCCGACGGGCGATGACCTCGCGCGACTGCATGCGCTCTGGATCGTCGACGTTCCGGACGTGGTTCGCGCGGGCCTGGTCGCGGCGGCGCGGGCGGCGCGCGTGCTGGTGAATGTCGAGGACCGCCTGCCCGACTGCGACTTTCATTCCGTGGCGCAGGTGAGGCGCGGCGATCTGCTGCTGACGGTCTCGACCGGCGGTCAGGCAGCCGGCCTGTCCTCTGTGCTGCGTCGGCATCTCGAAGTCGAATTCGGGGCGGACTGGGCCGCACGGCTGTCTGAAATCGCGGTACTTCGCGAGCGATGGCGCGCCGAAGGGATGTCGATGCCCGAAACGGCTCGCCGGATCGCCGACCATGTCGAGGCGCAGGGCTGGCTCACGACAGCTCGCGGGCGTCCGCCCGAATAGTCGCCACCGGAACCGCCGCGTCGAGCGCGGCGCCGATCAGGATCAGCGCCGGGGCCGCGAGATCGGCGGTGGCGATTCCGTCTGCGAGGTCGATGAGGCGGGCAAGCCGGCGCGTCTCGTCCGGGCGGCTGACATTGGTCAGCAGCATCGCCGGCGTGGCGGGATCGAGCCCGGCCTCGATCAGGCGGTCGGCGATCGCTCGGGCGTGGCGGGAGCCCATGTAGAAGACGAGGGTCGAATCGAGCCGGGCCAGTGCCGCCCAGTCCTGAGGCGGTAGCCCGCCATCGGCGGTGTGGCCGGTGACCAGGGTGACGGCGCGCGCCCTGCCCCGCGCGGTCAGCGAGACGCAGGCAGACGCCGCCGCCGCCGAGGCCGCGGTGATCCCCGGGATCACCTCGACCGCGATGCCTGCGGCCCGCAAGGCCGCGATCTCCTCGCCGGCCCGGCCGAAGATCATCGGATCTCCGCCCTTCAGCCGTAGCACCCGAGCGCCGGTGCGCGCGCATTCGACAAGGCGGCGGTTGATCTCTGTCTGGCTCATCGCGTGCCGGCCACACCGCTTGCCGACATGGATGAGGACGGCATCCGGGGCGGCAAGGACCAGGATGCGAGCATCGACCAGCGCATCATGCAGGATGATTTCGGCGGCGCCGATCGCCCGTACGGCCCGCAGGGTGAGAAGATCCGGATCGCCCGGCCCGGTGCCGGCGAGGATGACGGGATGCGCCTTGCTATTCGGCGGCAACGAGGTCATGGCGGAGAAATCCCTTCAGTTCGGAGTGGCATGAACCGCAGCCGGTGCCGGCGCCGGTGGCCGCGCCGATCGCCTCGACGCTCCGGCAGCCGGCGCGGATCGCGGCACGGATCGCGGGTTCGGCAACCGCGTTGCAGACGCAGACCTGCCGCCCGCGGGTCGCGGTGGCGCGGGCGGGCTGGCCAAGCAGGAGCGTCGGATCGGCTCCTGCTTGTGGGGCCGCGAACAGCGCCTCCAGCGCCTCGGGGTCCGGCAGCGCAAGCTCCGCCGGCGCGACGTGGAGAAGGAGCTGGACGCCGGCCCGGTCGAGCACGGCGAGGCGGAAGACCCCGCGCGCCGGGTCGGCGTAGTCGAGGAATTCGGCACCCTCCGGCAGCTCCAGCAGCCACCGTGCCGCGTCCACGGCGCTGCGGGCGGCGAGCGGGGCAAACCCGGTGAAGCGCGACAGCGCCAACCCGCCCGGGCGTAGTGCCTGCGACCAGACGGCTTGTTTGCCAGCCGTCATCGCGCAGGAAGCGGCACGTCCGATGGCAATGGCCCGCCAGAGCGTCGGCACCGCCGCAAGTCGCACTGGCGAATGCTTGAAGGCCGGCTGGCCGGAGATCGGGTCGGTCGCCGGAACAGTGAGGCGGTTGACGCTTCCGGCGCTGCCCTGCGCTGCGGTCCAGTGTATCGCGGCGAACACCGAACCTTCGCACTGTCCCGGCGAGATCGCTGCCGGGAAGACGATGCGCGCCCCTTCGCTCCCGGCGGCGACAAGATCACCAGGCAGCACGCCGAGGCGCGCCGCGTCCGTCGGTGCGAGTTCCAGGGTCGCGGCATCCTGGTGGGCCATCAGTTCGGCGACGCGACCGGTGCGCGTCATGGTGTGCCATTGGTCGCGCAGCCGGCCGGTATTGAGGGTGAAATCCGTGCGCGCGCGGCGGAGCGGTGATACGGCGACGAAGCGGGCCCGCCCGTCTGGCGTCAGGAAGTTTCCCTCGGCAAAGAGGCGATCTCCGGCCAGAGGCCAGCGCAGCGGGCGCATTGCGTCGTAATCGTCATCCGGGATGGCAGCGAGCCCGCCGATATTGAACCGCCGTCGCCCGAAGTTGCGGAAAGCGGAGAGTGCCGCGTGTTCGCGGAAGATCGCAGCCGGCCCGTCCCAGGCGAAGGCCGCGCCATGGCCGAGCCGCCGGGCGAGTTCGGCGAACATCCACCAGTCGGGTCGGGCAGCACCGGGAGCGGGACGAAACGCGCGCTGGCGGGAGATCATGCGCTCTGAATTGGTGACGGTGCCGTCCTTCTCGGACCAGCCTGCCGCTGGCAGCAGGACATGGGCATGGGCGGTCGTCGCCGTGGGCCAGCAATCGGCGACCACGAGGTGCGGACAACGGGACAGCGCGTCGCGCACGTCGAGGCTCGCTGGCAGGGATTCGGCGGGGTTGGTGCCGGCGATCCAGAGGGCGCGTATCTTGCCGTCGGCGACGGCACGGAACAGGTCGACCGCCTTCAGCCCGGGCCGGCGCACGAGGTTGGGGGCGCCCCAGAATTCGGAGAGCGTCGCGTGGTCGTCGGGGTCGTCGAAGCCGAGATGCGCGGCGAGCTGGTTGGCGAGGCCGCCCGCCTCGCGGCCGCCCATCGCGTTGGGCTGGCCGGTCAGCGAGAACGGTCCGGCGCCGGGCCGGCCGATCCGTCCGGTGGCGAGGTGGAGGTTCAGGATCGCGCCGATTGCGTCGGTCGCCGTCTCGGACTGGTTCACGCCCTGCGAAAAGGCGGTCACCATGCGCGGGGTGGCGGCGACCCAGCCAGCGAGGGTTTCGAACGCGGCGGGATCGATCCCGTGCTCGGCCTGCCGCGCGGCGGCCAGCGCGGCGCTGAACCCGGCGGTGTGCCGCGCGATGTAGTCGCGATCGAGCGCGCCGCGGTCCGCGCAGGCGGCGAGCAGCGCGCAGAACAGGGCGAGGTCGCCGCCGGGGCGCACGGCGAGGTGCAGGTCGGCGAACTCGGCGGTCGCGCTACGGCGGGGATCGATCACGACAATCCGCGTCCCGCGCGTCGCCCGGGCGGCAAGTGCGCGCTGGAACAGGACCGGATGGCACCATGCGGCGTTCGAGCCGGCGAAGATGATCAGTTCCGCCTCGTCGAAATCCTCGTAGATCCCCGGGACGAGGTCCTCGCCGAAGCACCGGCGGTGGGCGGCCACCGCGGACGCCATACAAAGCCGGGAATTGGTGTCAATATTGGCACTGCCGATGAACCCCTTCATCAGCTTGTTGGCGACGTAGTAATCCTCGGTCAGGAACTGTCCGGACACGTAGAAGGCGACGGAGTCCGGCCCGTGCGCGGCGATCGCCCGCGCGAAGCCGTCCGCCGCTGCATCCAGCGCCGCGCTCCAGGAGGTCTCGCGCCCGCCGACCATCGGCGTCCGCAGTCGCTCCCGGTCGTCGAGCGTGGCCGCGAGTTTCGCGCCCTTCACGCAGAGCCGTCCGCGATTAGCCGGATGGGCGGGGTCGCCAGCGATTGTCCCCTCGCCGGCAATCAGCCCGCAACCGACGCCGCAATAGGGACAGGTCGTGTTCATGCCGGCGCCAGCGGAGCGGAGACGTCCAGCAGCACGCGTCCCTCGGCCACGCGTACCGGGAAGCGCGGGACGCAGGAGGCGGCCGCCTCGCCCTCAGCCGCACCGGTCGCGAGCGCGATCACCCAGTTGTGCAGCGGGCAGGTGACGCCATGGCCGTGGACGATGCCGTGGCTGATTTTGCCGCCCCTGTGCGGGCAGGAATCGCGCAGGGCGAAGACGGCGTCGTCGCCGGTGCGGAAGATCGCGACATCGCCGTGCGCGGTCGCCACGGTCCGGGCGCCGCGCTGGGGGATGTCGTCGAGGGCGGCGACATCGACGAAGCCGGTATCGGTCATGATCGCGTCCATCACGTAAGCTCCGCGACATGGGTGAATTTCGCGCCGGCGGCCGCGGCCGACTCCATAGCCCAGGGATCGGCCTGGGCGAATGTTTGGGCATGCAGGAAGCGGGCGGCGAGAGCCTTGCGGTTGTCCTCGTCCTCGACGACGGCTTGCTTCACATAGTCGAGCCCGACGCGCTCGATCCAGGGCGCGGTGCGCTCGAGGTAATGGGCCTCCTCGCGGTAGAGCTGGAGGAAGGCGGCGCAGTATTCGAGCACCTCGGCCTCTGTCGTCACCTTGCACAGCAGGTCGGTGCCGCGCAGGCGGATGCCGCCGTTGCCGCCGACCAGCAGGTCCCAGCCGGCCTCAGTCGCGATCACGCCGAAATCCTTGATGCTCGCCTCGGCGCAGTTCCGCGGGCAGCCGGAGACGGCCATCTTCACCTTGTGCGGATGCCACGAGCCCCAGCTCATCTTTTCCAGCGCGATGCCCATGCGGGTCGAGTTCTGGGTGCCGAAGCGGCACCATTCCGAGCCGACGCAGGTCTTCACAGTCCGCAACGCCTTGCCGTAGGCGTGGCCGGACACCAGGCCGGCGGCGTTCAGGTCGCGCCAGACCGTGGGCAGGTCCTCGCGCTTCACACCGAGCATGTCGATGCGCTGGCCGCCGGTGATCTTGACCTCCGGAATGTCGAATTTGTCCACCACGTCGGCGATCGCGCGCAGTTCGCGCGCGTTGGTCACGCCGCCCCACATGCGCGGGACCACCGAGAAGGTGCCGTCCTTCTGGATGTTCGCGTGCATCCGCTCGTTGACGAAGCGCGACTGGGCGTCGTCAACGTATTCGCCCGGCCAGGCGCAGAGCAGGTAGAAATTGAGCGCCGGGCGGCAGACATGGCAGCCGTCCGGGGTCTTCCATTCCAGCGCCTGCATCACCGCTGGGATTGATTTCAGTTTGCCGCCGACGATCCGCCTGCGCACCTCGCCATGGTCGAGACCGGTGCATTTGCAGACCGGCTTGACCGTCGCGGGTGCGTACTCCGTGCCGAGGGCGGCGCGCAGCAGCGCCTCGACCTGGCCTGTGCAGGAACCGCACGAGGAGGACGCCTTGGTCCTCGCGCGCACGTCATCGACGCTTGCGAGACCGAACGCTTTGATCGCCCTCGTTATCGTCCCCTTGCAGACGCCGTTGCAGCCGCAGATTTCCGCACCGTCCGGCAGGGCCATCACGGCGGCGTCGGGGTCGGCCGGTCCGTCCGCGAGGGGGCCGAAGATCACACTGTCGCGGATCTCGCCGATATCGGTCCCGTCCTTCAGGAGCTGGAAATGCCAGGCGGCGTCGCTTGCATCGCCAACGGCGACGAGGCCGACGATCCGGTTTTCTCGCAGGACGAGCCGGCGATAGGTCCCCCGCGCGCCGTCGCGCAGCACGATGTCCTCGGTGCCGGAATCGCCGAGGAAGGCGCCGGCCGAGGCCATCTCCACGCCCGAGACCTTGAGCCTTGTAACGCTGGCCGCCGGCGTGAATCCGATCCCCGGCGTGCCGGTCATCGCCCGCGCGGCGACACGGGCCATCTCCCAGATCGGTGCGACCAGGCCGAAGACCTTGCCGTCATGCTCGACGCATTCGCCGATCGCGAAGATCGCGGGATCGGAGGTCCGCAGGAAATCGTCGACGATCACGCCACGATTGCATTCGAGACCGGTCGCCCGGGCCAGGCCTGCATTCGGACGGATACCGACGGCCATCACCACGAGGTCGGTGGGAATTTCCCGCCCGTCCTTCAGCCGGACCGCGCGCACCCGGTCGTCGCCGATGAACGCGGCGGTCTCGGTGCCGGTCAGGATCGTCATTCCGCGCGCCTCGAGGTTCTGCTTGAGCAGATGGGCAGCGGAAGCGTCGAGCTGGCGCTCCATCAGGGTCGGCATCAGGTGGATCACCGTCACTTCGGCGCCGCGCAGGTCGAGGCCGTGCGCCGCCTCCAGCCCGAGCAGCCCGCCGCCGATCACCACCGCCTTCGCGCCGGGCCGCGCGGTTGCCAGCATGTCCCCGACATCGGCGACGGAGCGGAAGGTTTGCACGCCATCAAGTTCCGCCCCGGGGATCGGCAGGACGAACGGGCTGGAGCCTGTCGCCAGCAGAAGCAGGTCGTAGGGCGCCTCGGTGCCGGCGGCACCTCGCACGATCCGGCGCGCGCGGTCGATCCAGTCGACATGCTCGCCGGCGATGAGGCGAATGCCGTTGCTAGCGTACCAGTCGTAGTCATTAAGGACGATATCCTCGAACCGCTTCTCGCCTGCGAGAAGCGGCGAGAGCATGATCCGGTCGTAGTTCGGGTGGGGTTCCGCGCCGAACACGGTGATGTCGAATATGCCGGGCGCGATGGCGAGGATTTCTTCGACTGTCCGCATCCCGGCCATACCGTTACCGACGACGACGAGGCGCGGCCGCGAGAGGGTGGTGCCATGCATGGCGTTCGTTCCTTTCAGATCCGGACGGTGCCGTTGCCGGGGGGCGAGGTGAAATCCGCGCGCCAGCGGCGACGCACCGTCATCAGCCCGGCGAAGGCGACGAGCGCGAGGGCGGCGAAGACCAGGAACCCGTCCTGGTAGGAGCCGGTGAACTGCTTCGAAAAGCCGAGGCTGGAGGCGAGGTAGAATCCACCGACCCCGCCGGCCATGCCGACCAGGCCGGTCATTACCCCGATCTCGCGGCCGAAGCGGATCGGCACGAGCTGGAACACCGCGCCGTTGCCCATCCCAAGGGCGAGCATCGCGAGGACGAAGGCAGCAAGGGCGAGGGCGAGGTCCGGCAGGCCGATGCTAACCAGAGCCAGCGTGGCCGCGGCGACGACATAGAAGATAGAGAGTGCCGCGATTCCGCCGATCCGATCCGCGAGCCAGCCGCCGAGCGGCCGCACCGACGATCCGACGAAGACGCAGGCCGCCGTGGCGTAGCCGGCGTTGACCGCAGCCAGGCCGTACTGGGTATGGAAATAGATCGTCAGCGATGCCGCGAGCCCGACGAAACCGCCGAAAGTGACGCTGTAGAACAGCATGAACCACCACGTGTCGTGGAGCCGCAGCACGCGGAGATAGGCGCCGAGGCTCTGCGGCGCCGGATGGGCCGGGCTGTCTTTCGCGAGTATCGAGAAGACGCACAGCACGACGACCATGATCGCCGCCGCCATGCCGAAGACGCTGGCGTAGCCGAAAGCGAGGCCGAGCGCCGGGGCAAACAGGGCGGCAAGCACAGTGCCCGAATTGCCCGCGCCCGCGATGCCAAGGGCGGTTCCCTGATGCTCCTTCGGATACCAGCGCGATGCGAGCGGCAGAGCAACCGCAAAGGATCCGCCGGCGAGGCCAAGGACGAGCCCCAGCGCCAGCACCGAGCCGTAGCTTGGCAGGCCGGTCGCCCAGGCGAGGAGAAGGCCGGTGATGACGATGAACTGCGCCACGATCGCGGTGCGCCGCCCGCCGAAGCGGTCGACCGACAATCCGTTCGGAATCCGCAGGAGGGCACCGGCCAGCACCGGAACCGCGACCATCAGCCCCTTGTGCGCGGGATCGAGATGCAGCGTCCGGCCGATCTGCACACCGAGCGGACCGAGAAGCACCCAGACCATGAAACTGGCGTCGAAATAGAGGAACGCGGCAAAAAGGGTCGGTAGATGGCCGGATTTCAGAAACGATTTTTCCGTCGTGGTATGCATGGTCGCACTCCTGCGGATCTTGCGATCCGCGATGCGGCCCCCGTTGGCGCGCGATCGATCAAGGATGGGCAACGCCCGCACGACCCTCGAGCCGTCATTGGCCCGAAGCCGCATGTCACCATGCATATGCGGCCACGCAATATCGATGCCAAGCTTATGATTTGTCCAAAAGCGGGCCTTAGAGGGTAGACAACACAATATATGCTTATTCTTTACGCAACATAAGACTATTTTTCGTTCTTATGCCGAATTTATGGCTTATTATTATGGTGTAATAATGGCCAGACTTGGATCTTCTCCTGCAGGATCAAGATGGCCGGCCTCGACCATCCGCGCGATGGTCCAGGCAATGTCGGCCTTGTCCGGCAGAAGCGAGGCGCCGGTCATGAAGATCGGATTGCCGGTCCGGGGGATGAGCGCGTCGCGTACCATACCTTCCGGCAGGTCCAGATGGGCGGGGGCGGCAAGCAGGCGGGCGAGTGAAGGTGCTCCATCTGGCGCGCGGCAGAGCGCGGTAGCGGCCCCAAGAGCAGCGCGCAAGGCGGCGGCTGCAGGTTGGATTGCTGCAAAATCAGCCCGCAGGACCACGAATTTTTCTGGATGCCCGGGTGCCAGCGTCGCAGAATCGGCGACAACCGTGCCGGATCCGGTCCGGACCGCGAGCGCGCCCCAGGGAGCGCCGGCGCAGAAGCCGTCGATCTCGCCGGCCGCAAGCGAGGCGACCATCTCGGCAGGCGGGCGGCCCCCTATCTTTGTTCGGGCCGGGTCGATTCCGGCTTCCGCCAGATAACGCCTGAGCAGCAGGTCATGGTTGGAGTATGCATGGACCGCAGCGAAGCGGGCCTCTTCCAGCCACCGCTCCGCGCCATGCCGGAGAACCACGGCATTGCCTTCGCGCGAAAGCATCGCGACAAGCGCCAGGGCGGTTCGCCGTCCCCGCAGGCCGAGCCCCATGGCGATGGCGAGCGGCCCCAGGATCACCGCGGCGTCGAGCATGCCGTAGGCTAGCTTGTCGGCGATATTGGCCCAGGACGGTTCGACAGCGATGTCGGCCTCAAGCCCGGCATCGGCGAAGAAGCCGTACTCGCGCGCGACGATCGGGGGGCTGCAGTCAATCAGCCGCAAGACGCCGATGCGGATCGGTATGGAACTCACGGCATTTTTTCCTCGTCATCGCCTAGTAGAGCGCGGGCGACTTCGGCAACGCGTACCTGGCGCTCCATTGCCCGGCGCTGCAAAAAGCGATGAGCGGCCGGCTCGGTCATCATGTCGCGCTGCATGAGCAGGCGCTTGGCAGCATCGACCAGCCGGCGCTCGGCAAGGGCCGACTCCGCCTCAGCAAGGCGGCGTTCGCGTTCGGCCCCCCGTCGGAACAGGGCGATCGCGCTGCGCAGGATCGGCTTGATGTCGGCGATGGTGGCGATATCGACGTGGTAGGATGCGACACCGGCGCCGATCGCCTCCTCCATGAAGTTCGGGTCATCCTCATCCACGAATAGCATCACCGGTGCCGGCTGGGCGGTGGCGCTGCGAACCTGTTCGAGACTGTCGCGGTCCGGCCGGGCCATGTCAACGATCACCACATCTGGCCTGAGTTCTGCGACCGCGGTGGACAGGCTCAAGTTGGATGGAGCAACCTGCACAAGATAACCGGCCGTCTGAGCACCAAGCCGCGCCGCAAGCGCCTCAGCACGAGTACGATCAGTGTCGGCAATCAGAATATACACGCAGGGTGGTTAATCCGTCTGGAATGTAGCCGAGCGTAACGCTGCAAGAAACGGGCCAAACCAGGCAACCGGCACGACGATTGCGTCAATCCGACGAGATTGGCGGAAGTCAGGCACATCCCGAGATGGTGCAATTGGTTTGAGCACAACGTGCAAACAATGGCCTGCCGGGCGTGACTTGCAGCACGACGCGTGATCGCGCAGTGAATGTGCAAGAGAGCCCCTGCCGCCGCGCAGCCTTTGGGCCACGACGTACGCCGGAGCTGGCAGGCGGGCTTCGGCCGGAGCGGGCTATGCAGGAAATGTCTGTTTCGCAGCTTTCTCGTTTCAAAGCGGCCATTCCGCATTCCACCCAAGGCGGTTAGCCAGCAGAGTGCCCACGAGCTTCGGCTATGGAGCATTCCCTTGGGAAGGTTGGGCGACATGTTGGGCGCGCTCCCGCCAGCTCGGGTCGGCATTGAACGGCTGGATTTGGAGGCAGACAATCAGCCATCCAGTGACCAGGATCGAGTTACGCCCCTACCAACACAACAACATGCTTACATGTAATTGCTCAGCTTCTGGTTGGGTATTAAGTCCGCCAACTCCTTCAACGCCGGGACGGCAAGACGGTGAACGCATAGCGCCGCACCGGCCAGCCTTGCGCCCAGGCATGGAGTTGCAGCTGCCAGAAGCGCAGCCGGTCATTGAGGAGCAGGCTGGCGCGTGAGAGTGCCATCATGAGGATGCCCGCGCCGAGCGCGAACGCAGCCAAGCGCAGCCTATGAACCTCATAATTCAAAATGCAGGACAGAGCTGAGAAGAAGCCCAGCCAGAACAGGAGGCGGCGGAACCAGAGCACGAACCGCACCGCGAGAATCAGCACGTCGAGCACAGCGACCAGCAGAAAGCGCAAGGAGCCCCGAAACAGGCAGAGCAAAACCCGGCCGAGCTGGGAGGTGAAGCCAGCCGAGCGAGCCGCCGCATCCGGGGAAGGGGTAAAATCCTCCTCCATCCCGCTACCCATGCGCGGCCTGGGCGACATTT
>NZ_AFPR01000565.1:0-3036 GCF_000219295.1 Acidiphilium sp. PM | reverse complement strand
CCTCTATCAGAGGTATCGTTTGGAGAATTTGCGCCGCCCGACCAAACCAAGACCGACAAGGCCAGTGCCGAGCAGAAGAAGGGAGCCGGGTTCGGGTACTGGTGTACCGAGTGTCGGCGTCAGGGTTTCTGATATAAGATCATAATTATTCTTTGTCCCATCCCAGTTAATCTTAAAATCCGGACTATATCCAGAAAATGTCCCAGACGACAACGTAACATTGAATACATAATTAATGCTTGTATTGGCCGGCAATGCCGGGCCGGTCGGGGCTGTTTCGGCCATGAAGCAGTAGAAATTTCCAGTTCCATTACAGCCGCTCGAGTTCAGCCCTCCTATTGATTCTGTGAAACCTGACGGGGCCAGAGCACTCGCAAAATTTGAGGGCTGGTTGAAAGCAAACGATTGTACGCCATAGCGCCCACCTTCTGTATCGGAAGGGCCATTTATGCCTGCGATATTAAGGGTGAACTGATCCGTTAAGGGATTGGCTGTCGCTGATTCGGTCAGCGTATAGGTGAGGCCATCAGCGATCAGGCTGGCGCGAGCGCCTGCCGTTGTAAGCCCCAGGATGACGACAGCGCTGGCAACATGGCGAAACTTCAACATGAACGTCCCTTTCGAAAGGCTGGCGTTGACTGACGCGGTCGGTTCATTTCGGTTCGGCTGCTTTACGCAGGGGAGGCGCCGATTTGGGCCGCAAAATAGAACAAGCAATTCCCATGCCGAGCTAAATAAGCTCGTAAAATCAATGAATAAAATATTTTAGACAAGCGAGATGTAAAATATCCTGACACTACTTTTGGTCGAGTCATTCATGAAAAACATTTTTGGTTGTATAAATTGGGCGAATGTCCGTAATGCCAGAACCCGTATCATGGAATTTCGTCGAAAGTCCCCTGGAATGCATTGGCAATTCAGGATCTGATAAGGGAACATTATCAGATATAGACTGCGGCTGAGTTGGCCATCCGTCTTGGCGGCGCTCGAAAAGGGGCAGCGACTTCATTGCGGCGCAGCCAAGGTAGTGTCGTCACGACGTGACGCGAAGCGCGGGGCATGTTGTGACGTGTTCCTGCAGCGCCGACGACCGGGCGCCGTTTTGGCGCCCGGCTTTTGTGTTCAGGCGCGGCGACGCTTACGCCGCATGATCGCGGCGAGGCCGAGCAGGCCGGTGCCCATCAGCACCAGCGAACCGGGTTCGGGGACCTGCATGGTAATGGTGGCGTTGTCCGACCCCTTGCCGTCCGCGATAATCTTGAACACTTCGGTGATCGAGTACGGGTTGGTCGAACTGAGATTGATCGCCACGGGCGCGGAATTCTGGATTCCGGAACTGAGCCCCAGGAAGGTCGCCGTACCCAACTGGGTGGCCATTCCGTTCAGCGCATTGCTCGCGTCGTAGTAAGTGGTCTCGGTTACACTCGATAGCGCGCCCGAGGGCTGGTTCAGCGTGAACCCGCTCAGGAAGGACTGGATGCCGGTCGGCGACGTGATTCCGGTTTCCGACGCGTAGAGATACAGCGTGCCACCCGCAGACGTGGAGGTATTGATGCTGTTGGTGCTAAAGTTGTCTGCAGGCAGAAGATCGCCGCTGCTACCGATCTTGTTGATGGTGAACGTACCGAAAGAGCCATTGTAGTAGGGTCCGCCCGGGGCCGGAGACTGCGTGACATAATTCGCGTAACCGGCCTCCTGCAGGGTGATGGTGATCACAGGCGTCGCATGGGCGACCGGCGTTCCGACCAGAGCAATGGCGCCGCATATCGCTGCGCCGAGTAATGTCGATTTCAGTGATTTACGTTTCATTGTCCTCATTTCCTAGTCGCCTTGGGCCACGAAGGTTGCTGCCGTTTGCCGTAAAATTTGATGATGCGCCGTTTTACCGCTAAATTTTTGAAAGCAAAAACAATGCCATTTTTATTAGCTTTTGTTTTTCAATACCTTATCATTACGTTTTCGGCACGAACTGAGAGACGTGTAAAGTTTTCTGACTCGTTACCCCCAGGGCGGACGATCGGAGCAGGAGCTGGACGCTACGGGCAAGGAGACGAGCGCCGGCGGCGGGTGCCGAAAGGTCCCATTCAGTCGCACGGCCGGATCGGACACGAGGAACTGATGCGCATGGAACTGGATCGCTCAGCAAGATCCAAGTACAGCCGCCCAGGCAGCCTGATCAACGGACCCAGGAGATGCTGAAACACCGCCCCCAATCACGCCGAGGTCTTCGCCGTATGGATACAATTGATGCAAATTGATGTCGGAGTTATTTCGCGTCTGAGTGCCGCGGCAAGATACATACGCCACGAGGATGCTGAACGGCTCGCCTGGCCGAAGGCGGCGCTGTTGATTTTTCTTGTCTCGATCGCGGCCTGGTCGGTTATTCTGGCATTGTTCATCTGGCTTTGAAATCGCCGGCGCGCATGGCACGAGGAAGCTGGAGCAAGTCAACCGTCATTCGTGCCGCATCAAACCGCCTCTCGGCCCGACGCCCCTTGCCCTACAGTGGGTATCACAACCAGCCTGATGAATTCGAGTGTGGCCCGCGTCATCGGCGCTGGGATTCTACCTATTCCTCGCTACTGGGCACGGTGATGGCCGTGAAGATAGAAGGCTATGTCCATGACAGCGATGACACTGATCATCACAACAGCAAAAGACGCGATCGGACGATCATAGAGAATGACGCTTTTCGCGCTGATGCAATCCACAACACGAATGAAGTGTTGCCGTAGCGACACCATCACAAAGACCTTTTCTTGTCGAACATGTTACCGTTTTTTTATTTTCGATCTTATCGATGTCCAGGCTCGCGGAATAGTTGAAATTCCGCATGGCTGATTTTTGCGATCTTCCGTCTGCACAAACTTAATCAGCCAGGATCCTCGGCTCGGCGAGGCAGAGGCGATCGTGCTGGCGGTGCTCGGGCTCGGCCGCGCGCTTGCCGTCCCGGTGGTCGCGGAAGGGGTGGAAACTCCTTCAACTCCCTATTGTGCCGCCCGCCGGGGATCTAGCCTCAGCGGGTTCACGCCTCGC
>NZ_AFPR01000566.1:0-32808 GCF_000219295.1 Acidiphilium sp. PM | reverse complement strand
GTTCAGGATCAAGGTTTGATTTGTATTTGTATTGGTGGGGTCGGAAATCCGGCCCCCTGGGGTCGGTTTCCACGTCTTTCTGCGAGGTTTTCGGCCTCCCGGCGATCAGTTCATCGAGCCGGCCGCGCAGCCCGCCATGACAGCGTTCCAGCTTCGCCACGCCCAGGGCCAGAACCTCAGAGCTCTCCGCCCTGGAGAGACGCCAGGACAGGCGACGCGCCTCCTCCGCCTCCCGCACGAAGGCCCCCGGCTCCAGCCCCACCTCAACCGCCGTCTCCACGATCTGCTCGATCGCCTTGCGGGCGATCGTCACCCGCCGGCGCAGCTGGCGAACCGCCTCGCGCTCCGCCCGCCCCTTCTCCGCCACGGCCCGGAACTCCTCGAACCGCACCGCCAGCGGCGACAGGTCGAACCCATACGCCTCGATGATCCGCCCACCGCGGTCCCGCCGCCCGTAACGCTTGCCATTGGGGCTGTCCCGCATCGCCACCAGGCCCAGCTCGACCAGGTGCCGGTTCAGCGCCTTCGCCTGGGTCGCCCCGAGACCAAGATCCGCCTGCTGCACAGAAGCGGACGGCCACACCACCGGACGCGCCCCCGGCTCCCAGTCCTGCCGCTGGGTAAAGCGGAACAGCCAGTCCACCGCATGCACCACCCGCGGCGGCAGGCCGAGATACGGCGCCGCCGCCTTGAAGGCCGCCAGAACCGCACCCGGCCCCCCTGCCCCGTCTGACAGTCCGGTGAAACCTTCCGCAGTCCGGTCCGTCGCAATCATCGCCAGACTCAGCCGGCGAAGCCCGACAGACCTCTGATTTGTCTTGGTATTTTGCCCGAAACCGGGACTTTCCGTCGCCATCGTGATCCTCCGTTGTGGCTGGATCGCAACGGGCAAAGCTCTCCCCTCAGCAGAAACGGCAATTTCCGCTTGGCAAGAAAGCTCGCAATGGCTATGTCTGGGGAAGCACTTCCAGACGGCCTAGCCATCACGGCCCGTCACGAGTTTACGCAAAGCCCGCCCGGCAAGGCGGGCTTTTGCATGTCTAGGCAGTCATCTGCATGATTCGAACCCCCGACCCATCGATTTAAAACCTACACCCTTACCAGTTGGCCTGGTTTGCGGATTATGGCTCGAGACCCGATAAACACGCAAACCGGATCCCCGATCGATTCGTAAACCGTAGGATCGAGAATCCAGATCTGTCCATTAATTTCTGGGTTTTGGATTTTATCAATTAAAATCAAAGACTTTCTGGTGTCGGCGCTTGATGCGGCCAGCGCCGGCGATTGTCTTTCTGCTGAGTGTCCAGACCGTCTGCGACGTGATTCGCCATGCTTGAACACGATTCGCGAGAATAAGTTGAAAACCCAAGCCGATAGGTTATTATCAAGCTATGAGCCGGGTGTTCATATCCGAGGCGACCGGCGCTGTGGTCTACGTCTTTACCGACGATCACTGCCCGCCACATGTTCATGCCCGGCATCGAGGCAACGATTGGGTCGCGCGAATTGGATTTTCGTATCTTGGGGACGCAGTAACGTTGCTCAGCATCGCGCCGCTGAAGAACATCCCTCAGCTGCGCGTACTTAATCATCTCCTCGGCGAGATCGAGGCGCGATTGCCGGACTGCCGAAAAGCCTGGTGGGAAATCAGGCAGACCACGTGTCTGACGAACCAATGGGTCCGGGTTCTTAATGGCGGAATTGTCGAATTGCTGCCGGGCCGAGAAGTGGGGGCTCGCCAGATTGCGAAGACGGACTATGACCCCGGGAATGAAGTGGTGCGACTGATCCTTCGGGACGGCACGACGAGAGAAGTGAGATTGCGATCATGACCAAGCAGCGAATCACGGATACGGACTACGCGAGTGCTCTGGCAGCCGGTCGGGCAGAGGCGGAGACGGAGATTCGAGCCCAATCGGTTCGCTATGCACCAGAGCGCGAAGCGCTCGAGATCATCACCACCCGGAATGCCGGGTTTCTGATCCCTCTTCAATGGATCGGGGCCCTGCAGGGTGCGAGCAAAAAGGATCTCATCGGGCTGGAACTCTGGCCGGACGGATCAGCGATCGCATTGGAGAAGCGCGATATCCATATCAGCGTGAACGGTCTCCTGACGGCCGTTCTTCCGGCAATGCTGCCGGTGCAGAGCATCGCCGCGCTTTTTGCGAGCCACGGAGGCAAGGCGAGTTCGCCAGCGAAACGGAGTAGCGCCCAAGTGAACGGACGTAAGGGCGGACGACCGCGCAAGGCCGGACGCGACGAGGCTGCCTGAGTTGAGCCAGCATCTCAGGCAAACCAAAAAGCACGAAAAAACGGAAGCAAGAAAAACAAAAATCGTTTAAACTTTATAATAGTATTGCACGCTTTCATTTTTTATGTTATTAACGAAAAACAGTAATCGTTCTAAACGTAAAGACAAAATGCACGTAATAGTACTTGCAAGCCAGAAAGGCGGTTCAGGCAAAACCACTCTTGCGGCACATCTCGCCGTGGCGGCAGAAATTGCCGGAGATGGGCCTGCGGTGCTGATTGATACTGATCCGCAAGGCTCTCTGTCGGCCTGGTGGAACGTTCGTGAGGCACAACAGCCAGCCTTGGCTCCGACGTCCATCGCCGACTTGCCAGACAAGCTACGAGCGCTCTCTGATGCCGGCTATCGCTTTGCGTTTGTTGATACCCCCCCTGCGATCACAGAAGCCATTAGTGCCGTCGTCCGGTCAGCCAACCTCGTAGTGATTCCAACTCGCCCAAGTCCGCACGATTTGCGCGCGGTGGGCAGCACTGTTGATCTAGTGCGCGCGGCGGGCGGCCCTTTTGCGTTTGCGGTTACTCAGGCCAAGCCGAACACCAGGCTCACAGTACAGGCGATGGCCGCTCTTTCAGAGCACGGAACCGTAGCTTCAGCCATCGTCCACGACAGAGTCGATTATGCGGGATCTATGATCGACGGCCGGACAGTTCAGGAGAGCGATGCGAAGGGACGCAGTGCGGCAGAAATAGCCGAACTTTGGAAATTCGTGAAAGCACAAATAGCAAAAAGCACGAAAGCACGCATATCAAAAGGGCAAGGATGATGAGCAAGAAACCTGCGGCCGCATTATCGGCTAGCCTAGTTGCCGTTAAAGGCAGTGCGTCTCCTGCGCCGGACATGCAAGGTCGCGGTGCCTCAGCGGAACCACAGCCTTCCGACGTCGATGACAAAGCTAATTCCTCCTCGCGCCGAGACCCAGAGGGGGAAGCGGAAGGGGGACTGGCGCCACTCAATTTTCGTGTGTCAGCAGGCTTTCGTCGAGAATTTAAGACTTATGCGGCTCAGCACGATCTGAAGCTTAACGAACTGCTCCGCCGTAGCTTTGAGACCTATCGCAAAATTCAAAGAGATTAGCCAAAAGGCACGTTTGGAAGAATGAACGAACACCAGAAATCCAATTTGAAATATTGAATCTAGTAAACTTTTCTGCGAGCCGATAGTGATGATTCTCGACCATGTATCTACCGCCTTAATGACGCTGGTTGTTGGGTTGCGAATGGCGGAGCCGTTGCTTCACGGGTAGTTGGACAGGCAATTCCCTCTGGGAAAAGTGAGTTATTATAGCGTAAAGGCGGGCATTTTGTTGAAGTTTCATCATGGATTCGTCCATAATTTGGACATTATAAATTATAATATGTCAAAATCAAGAAATGAAAAAGTGTTTTTAAAATAACTCAATACTCTTTCTGATGCATTATTGCTGTTATATTTAGCAAAACCGGCACCCAGAAGACGAACCAGATCGCCGATGGGCCCTTGATTATTTGACTGAGATCGGTAATCCCCGAGACGAGTGGAATTATACAAACTGCGACATAGACTGGTGGGAGCCGGTTAGAATTGCGGAAAATCGTAATCATCAGGAGGGCAAGGAGAACGAGTCCTATCGCCCCCGAATAGAACAGGGTCGACAGGTAAAGATCGTGCGGGAACGGGTAGGGCAGGCCAGGAAGGTTGATCGGTAGCCGCGCAGTGGGTCCATAACCGACCACTGGGCGGCTGGCAATGGCGGCCAGCGCAGCGCGCCAGATTGTGACGTGCCAATCGGTGCCTCGCTGAAAATCATTGGCCAAGAGAGCTCGTGCCCAATGTGGAAAAATTGCGAACATGCCGACAAGGCCGGTAAAAACCGTGAGCCCGAGGCCAGCAGCGATCTGCCAACGTTCCCGACTCAACCGATAGGCGGTAGCGATGGCAACCGCAAGAACTGGTCCGCGGCTGTTGGAGAGGATCATGAACAGCCCGAAGATAATCAAGGCTCCGAGATGGTAGATCGCTGTACGGCGGTCGACGCGGATCAAGCGAATAAAGCGATCGAAAGCGACGACGAACAGGACCGCCATGATGGCGCTGCCCGGCACTGGCTGCCCGGTCAGGCCCCAGCCCAACATCCGCATACCGGCAGGATCGAACAGGAGATGCCGACCTATCGCGAAAAGGGCATTACCTGCCCCGCTGGCCAGAAGCGTGGGCACAAGCCATGACCGGCTCTGGCGATCCGCGTCGGTCGCCAACCAAGCCAGAAAAAAGACAAGCGTGCAGATGGCATCCCCCAACCAGAGCAACCGGGACGCGTCTTGACCACTTGGATCGTGGCCCCAAGCAAGGCAGATTGTAGACCACAAGATCAGGCCAAGGCCGAGCGACACCGCAGGTTCTCTCCAGGACGGGCGCCAGCCCTTGCCGATTTGCCAAGCAAGGAAAGCCGGAACTAATAGGTAGAAAAAGAGGGAGCCGACAGGCTCCGAAGGTGCCAACAATTCGAAGGCGATTACCGCTGGCAGCAAGGGCAGCGATCGTATCACTGCGCGCAGTCTCCGCAGTCTTATATGCATGTCTGCATGCATAGCGGAAGATATGGGTTGATCTTGGCCAACCAAGCAGTGTCCGTCATCGGCCATAAGTGCTATTCAGGTGTAGTCGGCCATTCATATGCAGAGCGATCGAGACGGTCAAACGTAATCTCCTCTATATAGTGAGCAACCTTACGCTCGTTGAATAGCCTAAAGTAGCGATCTCGGCCGGCCGCAGCTATTTCCTGCCTCAGGCGCGGATATGCGCGTAATTCGTTAATCTGATCGGCCAGTTCCTGAAGCGTCGACGAGAATAAGACCTCGCGGCCTGAGAAGAGATGCTCGAAACCACTCCCGTACTCCATGCAGACTGCTAGCCCGTTGCCAGCCAGATGCGCCATCCGATCTGAACTGTAGAACGGAAAATCTTGGCGACGGCTGATATTCAGGCCAATCGCCGACTGTTCAAGTGCCGCTTGGTACAAGGCGCCGACCAGATGCGGGGCCCCCTTAATGCCAGGCAGGCAGGCGTTCAGCTTCGGACAGAGATCGCTTAGGGTCGTAATGAAATCATTCATATTCCAGTCGACACCGAACACGTGCCTGAGCGGCTTTGCAGGGTTGCCACATGGGTAGAAAAGGTCGAAGGGAGGATCTTCGCACTCATGCACGTTACCGCGCTCAATAGAGAAGTCGACTGGGTTCGGCATGAATCCAACAATACCCCCGGGCCGCTTGAAGCGCCTGAGCAGGTCACCTGCCGTTGATATCAGCGTCACATCAACTACGTCGAGCTTTGATTCGATCCGTCGAATGTTATCAGGCTCAAACAATGGATCGACATTCCATTGAACAATACGAATATCAGGTTGGTCATTACGTATCTCGGCAATGGTCTCGGCGTAAATAACATCCGCATGACCAAGTAATAGTAGTTGTGGTTTGTGAAGAGCGCATATTTCACGCAGGATATAGTTGGCGCGCTTACGCCCCCAGCGCCGGTACCCGAATCCGTACGCTCGGGCAACATCGCGGTCGGAAAAGTTGATAACCGAATGGCCATTGCGTACAAAGCCGTTTGACAGCTTGGTCGAAATAGCGTGCAGGTTTTTGCTTTTCGGGCTAACTGGGAATGAACTGACGTGAATGATCTGCATGAGGCTTCCTTCCCTATGCCGCCAGACAGCCTGCACGGCAAGCCTCTTGCCAACGCACTGAACCGCGCGGTTCAGTGAACCGCCAGAGTTTATCACCGCGACATTGCAGCCAAGCCGGACACGCTCTACACGACGCCCAGCTACACGCGCGGCCAATGCTAGGCCCCATGCCGGGAGCAAGAAATTGAAGATCCTGCAAATCATGGCCGGCAAGGGCAACGGTGGTGCCGAATTATACTCGAAGGACGTGATGATCGGCCTTCACGAACAGGGCGTGGATCAGGTCGTCGTTGTCCGCGAAGAGGCTCCGGCAACGGCGGAACTGCGCGCGCAAGGCCTGCGAGTCGTTTCGTCCCCGCTGGATGCGGTCCTGCGCTCGGTACAGAGGTTCCGGCTCGGTCGGCTGATTGAAAAGGAGCAGCCCGATATTGTGCAGTGCTGGATGCGCCGGGCCGCCTCCCTTATCCCGCCGCACACTAGGCGCAAACGCGCCGTCATCGGCTGGTTCGGCGACTACGAGGAACTGCCTCACTTCAGTTCGTGCAACCGGTTCGTCGGCGTCACACAGGATCTCTGCGACCACATGGTCGCAGCCGGTATCAATCCGCAAGACACCAAGTATATCCCAACTTTTTCCTCTGTCGATAACGCACCCCCACTCGCGAGAGCGTCTCTCAACACTCCCGAAACCGCGCCAGTGGTCATCACCCTATCACGCCTGCATCCCACGAAGGGTATCGACACCCTTATTCAAGCCCTCGTCAAGCTCGACGACGTCTATCTCTGGATTGCCGGTGACGGCCCGCTGCGCGACGATCTCGAACTACTCGCAGAAAAGTTGGGTGTTGCCCCGCGGGTCCGATTCCTGGGCTGGCGCACCGATCGCGGCAGCCTGCTCCGCGCCGCCGACATCTGCGTTCTACCCTCACGTTACGAGCCGTTCGGCACCGTGATCATCGATGCCTGGATCGCCGGCATCCCCCTCGTCGCGTGCGATAGCGCCGGTCCGAAGGCGCATGTCCGCACGCGGGAAAACGGCATGCTCGTACCAAAGGACAACCCAGATGCACTGGGCGAGGCTATCAGAGAACTACTAGGTAACGATGGGCTGCGAAACGCGATTATCGAAAATGCCTATATGGAATATAGCGCGTCCTTCTCCCGCTCGTTTGTCATAGATTCCTACAAAAGATATTACGAAAGCATAATTCAGGATCTGAACTTTCAAAAATATCGCCGGTCGTGGTTGAAAGCACATGTCTCGTCATGAACGAAAGCGCCTCTGGCCTACCCCTCTCGAGTAGGCAAGATTAAGCCTTGGTGGGTGACAGGTGTTGAGGCCTGTCTGACGAGGGTGGCGGATGGAGGTGGCAATGACCCCGATACACCGGTCGCAATGCGGATACGTCCAGTTGGATGATGTCGCGGCAAGTGGCCCGAGCGACCGATTGCCGCAGGTCGCGATCGTCTTGCACCGCCGGGAGCGGTTTGGGCCCGAGACGGCCGGCGCCATCGCGATGGTGGTCCATCGCCTTGCCTCTGCCGCACCGGAGCGGACGCTGGTGCTCGGCTGCTCGTTTTCGGGGCCGGTCTTCCCCGATATCTGCTTCCAGGGCATTGTCGGGGACAGCTCGCTTGCCTTCGGAATCGGCGTCATCCGCGCCTTACGCGCGGCGGCGCCTGAGGTGGTGGAAGTCCATCAGCAGCCGCGGCTTGCGCGGGTGATTGCGCGCCTTCTGCCGCGGACGCCGATATTTCTGTGTCTGCACAATGATCCGCTCGACATGCGCGGCCTGAAGCGAGTGGAACAGCGCGCGCGTCTGCTGCGCAATGTCGACCGAGTGGTCTGCGTCTCCGACTGGATGAAACGGCGCTATGAAACAGGAATCGGTCGGTCGGATCGTGTCGTCGTGCTGTCCAATCCGCTCACGCTCGCAGCATTGCCGCCGCCAGCGCACCAGCGCCGGCCTGAAATCCTGTTTGTGGGCCGAGTCGTCGCTGACAAGGGCGTTGCCGATTTCATCGCTGCCTGCCGGTTAGCCTTACCGAGCTTGCCGGAGTGGAGCGCACGAATCATCGGCGGCGACCGCTTCGGGCCCGACAGTCCGGACACGCCGTTTCTTCGCGACATGCGGCACGCGGCCGCCGAAGCGGGCGTCGTTTTCGAAGGGCCGCGGCCACACGCACGTGTGCTAGAAGCGATGAGCGCGGCAGCAATCGTCGTCGTGCCAAGCCGCTGGTCGGAACCATTCGGCCTGACCGCGTTGGAGGCAATGGCGAGCGGGGCGGCGCTGATCACCACTGCCATGGGAGGCCTACCTGAAGTCGCCGGCGAGGCAGCTCTATATGTCCCGCCAGGCAGTCCTGATGTCCTTGCCGATGCGATGATGCGCCTTGCGACGGATCCGGTGGCTTGCGCCACGCTCATAGAAGCCGGCCTCGCTCGCATCGCTCGATTCGACACGCATGTCATCGCGGCCCGCATGGACCGGCTGCGCACCGCAGCTCTAAGAGCCTGACCGTAAAAGATAGTTGAGCTATTTCAGTAGGTTGTGATATTTTTCGGTTTGCAATAACAGACGGATTCGCAATGACCTGAGCTCAGGCTTAGAAGCAACCCTGACAGGTGGCAGTCCGCCAAACAGAAGGCTCTATAAAAATTGGTATTGTGTCTTGCAGAAATTGATCGTCAGCGGCGCTGACACAGGTTATTTTGACTTGGTCCAAGACTTGGTTACCTCGATTCGGCGCACACCTGATACAGCCGAGTTTGCGATTGCGATCATCGATGGTGGACTGACGGACGAGCAGCGGCATGCCTTGGCAGCGCGCGACGTGATCGTCTCGCCGCCCCACGTGCCAGAGTTCGCACCGCGCCGCGCTTTGGAAAAACGACCCAATCTTGCGATCAATTTTTCGAAACCTTGGCTCAACCGGCTGTTTCCGGATGCTGGAACGATTCTTTGGCTCGACGGCGATACCTGGGTACAGGATCCCACAGCGCTAGCCGTGCTGTTCGCAGCGGCCGGGCGGGGGCACCTCTCCGTAGTGGCCCGAAGTAACGGATCGCCCTGGGCTGTAGCATAAGCGGACAAAGTGGGAACGCTGACTGGTTGGGATCGAGGTTTTCTGCGGGTTTGAGCGGAGAGCGCGGTTCTGAGGCCGGAATCGCGCGATGACGGAAAACACGTGTTTTCCGTACACTTCGAATTGAAGGCGGAATCAACCCAGAAATCGAGCATATTCCTATACGAAAAACCATGTCGGATTGAATGGCTATGCCGGGATCAATCCGACATGGTTTTCCGACACCCCTAAAAATCCCTTATGCTACAATTTCGGGCCGTCCGTTACTTCGGGCCGTAGTACCGGAGGCAGGCCAGTACTGGTCGGATCAGGTGCCGTTGCGCTGGATCTTTCCTGGCTATGCACAGATTCGTTCCTTCCTGTATAAGAGCGGACGACATGCCAGGTTGCCCTACAGCGTGCTGCGAAATATCGCGGCCAAGGCAACGCTCAACGCCGGGGTGTTCGCACTTGAAGGCACGGCGCCACATTGGGCCGCGATGCAGGCTTGGCAGCGCGTGCTGTTGCGGCGGGGTAAGCCGTTCACCGCCGACCAGATGGCTCTCTCTCTCTCTATTTACGAGGACAGATTGCCCGTGAATCTGCTTTCGCAGCGATTCAATTACATGATGGGACCGTGGCGTGTGAAGGCCGATTCCCAGGAACTGGTCGAATACTACTACCCGTATGCGCCGGTCGGGATCGTTCATCTGGCGGACCAGAAGAAGTGCCGTTTGGACACATGGCACAAGGTGGAGATGCCGGATACAGACGGGCGGATGCGGGCCGTGCGGCTGCGATACTGCGCGCCGGGCGAGCGGCTATAATCGAACGCTCTGCCGTGCCTATCAGCCAGCGGGGCGACCACGAGTGTCGGCTTTGGAGCACGTCCTCAGAAAGGCTGAGCGGCCGGGATGGGTACGATGTTGTCGGTGCGTGTTGGTACTGAACGGCTTGTTTTGGAGGCTGACAATCCTAAAAATCACCAGTATTGCAGCTTTCTGCCAAATTAATGTTAGGCTTTATTATAGTTAAATAAAATTTTTATAGGGCCTGAGCCCGGATTAGCTTTGCAAAAGTGCCATTTTTGGCCACAAGATCCTTGTGGGTACCAGATTCCACTGCCATTCCGCCCGCCATGACAACGATCCAGTCTGCGTCGCGCACGGTAGCGAGACGATGTGCGACTACGATCGTCGTTCGCCCTGCACGCAGACGAGCCAAGGCTGCTTGCACTGATGCCTCGTTTTCGGCATCGAGAGCACTGGTCGCTTCGTCGAGTAGTAGAATGCGCGGGTTGCGCAGTAGCGCACGTGCGATTGTAATCCGCTGCCGCTGCCCCCCGGACAGTCGCTGGCCGTTGACGCCCACTCGCGTCTCGAATCCCTCTGGTAGGTCTGTAATGAAACTGGCTGCCGCCGCTTCAGCCGCCTGCTCTATCTCGGCACGACAGGCGCCGGGCCTGCCCATGGCGATATTCGCCGCCACGGTGTCGTCAAAGAGCAGTGCATCTTGGCCGACATAGGCGATGGATCGCCGCAGGCTCGCGAGCGAGACTCTGGCAATATCGGCCCCGTCGATCATGATCGTGCCGCAATCAATATCGTAGAGGCGCGGAATGAGCGCAAGCGCGGTAGATTTTCCGGCTCCGGATGGCCCCACCAGCGCCAGCGTCTTGCCTGGCTCGGCGATAAAGGACAAGTCACGCAGCCCATGTCGTCCATCCGGGTAGGCGAAGCCGACGTGGTGGAACTCCACCCGCCCCTCACCTTGCGGCAGAGCCGGCATTACGAGAGGATCGGCAAGTACCGTCGGTTCATCGAGTACACCGAAGACGCGTTCGAGTCCGGCGAGCCCTTCCTGCAATGCCGCGTTCATGGTGCCCAAAGCACGCAGTGGCCGAGAGGCAATCAGCAGCGCCGCGACGAAACCCGTGAAATTGCCAATCCCAGAAGCGCCGGCAGCATTCCGCCAACCGGCGAAGCCGATCACCAGAGCAATGGCAAGGCCACCCAGCACTTCTAACATCGGATCGAGAGCCGCCCTGCCACGGATCATCCGCATCAAGGCACGATAGAGATCGCCGAAAGCACGTTCCGCTCGGCTGATTTCCTGACGCTCTAGTCCATAGGCACGGACGGTACGGGCCTGCGCGAAACTCTCATTCAGAACGGAGGCCGTTTCGCCCATCTGCGCCTGCATCCCGCCCGAGGCTCGGCGAATGCGCGTTCCGATCTTCTGGATCGGCAACCCGGCGAGAGGATAGAGCATAATGGCAATTAGCGAGAGCTCCCAGTCGATCCAGAGCATCGTCGCGACTAGGCCGACCAGCGTAAACGCATCAGCTAGGCCATTCACCGCCCTGCTCATGGCCTCGCGGATCACAGAGGCATCAGTGGTGAAGCGAGCGGCGAGTGCAGCCGGCGGCTCGCGTTCCAGCCGTGCGAGTTCCGCGCTAGTGAGATGGCCGAACATCGCACTCTGCAACCGCCGTATCGTTCCCAGCACAACTTGCTGGGTGAGGATAGCCTGTGAATACTGCGCCAACGCTTTCACCGCGGTCACGGCGAGGACCAGTGCCGGAACCTGATAGACGATCCGCTGATCGCTCTTTGCAAACATAGCGAACGCGTGGGCAATCAACGCTGGATATATTGCAGTGGCGCCTGACATGATAACAGTCATTATTATAATTATTACGATTTTATATCGAAATATATGAACATGCTCTCGCCACAGCCGTACAGCGATAGCCACTGAACTTACTGACCCAAGTCCTGGAATGGATCTTGGCGAATTATCCAAGAGATGAGTGCTTGCCGTCGATGCTCCGCGACGCCAAAAGGGAGATCGAATCTGAAACAGTCTCATACCATCCTTTAAGAGTCTGACCGCAAAAGATAGTTGAGCGATTTCACAGGGTTGTGATTCAGTTCGCTTGCGAAGACGAACTGAGACACGATGACCTGGACTGAAATCGCTCGGCAACGATATTGCCGGGCCGGGTTGCGGTACGCAAGCGACCTCATCAATGCCGAGTGGGCCGGACGGGCTCCAGTTGTAGCGCGACACTCTGGATCTCCTGGCCGTCGCGGGTGACGGTGGCGTCAAGTGAAGCTGGTCTGAACCGCGCGCACGATGGCCTCACCCCCCACTTGGACAGTTGGTTTTATAAAGACCTGAAGCAGAGGGACGTCAGTCTGAGAGTCTGGAAATCGTGCTGTGGCTGACGTTGTAGGAGCGGGCGATCTCGCGGACGGCCTCGCCGGCGTTGCGCCGGCGCAGGGCTTCCTGGCGCTGGTGCAGGCTCAGCTTCGGCTTGCGGCCCATCCGAACACCGCGGGCCTTCGCCCGTTCTCTTCCTTCTCCGGTCCGGGCCCTGATCAGCTCCCGCTCGAATTCCGCCAAGCCGCCGAGGACGGTGAGCATCAGCCGGCCGTGCGGCGTTGTGGTGTCGGCCCAGCTGTCACCGAGGGAGCGGAACCCGGCGTCCTTCTCGGCGATGGTCGCCAGCGTGTTCAGCAGATCCCGGGTTGAGCGGGCGAGGCGGTCGAGCCTTGTGACCATCAGGGTATCGCCGGCCTCGAGCCGGTCGATCGCCTTGCGGAGCTGGACGCGGTCAGTGCGGGCACCGCTGGCGGTTTCCTGGAAGACCTTCCCGCAGCCTGCGGCCTTCAGCTGGGTGACCTGGGCGGCCACGCTCTGCCCGTCGGTGGAGACCCGTGCATACCCGTAGATCATGCCATGACTATGCACCGGACTTATGCAACAGAAAACCCCGCTTGTGGCCTATGGGGCGGGTCTGGTGCGAAATTCATGATTTTTGGAAAATCTACGCTCTGTCCGTCATTTGAGCAGATATTTGAGCAATGCGGCGATTGACAGGACAATCAGCAGCAGGGTGGCGATACCGAACACTGCCATTCCCCCCATCATCCAGCCGTTCATCATGCCGTGCATCATCGCCTTTTTCTCCGATCAACCGGCCTTGCTCATCATCCCGCGCATCATCGCCGGCATACCTTCTTTCACGAATCGATCGAGTTCGCGGGCATGGGCATAAATCACCTTTACCATTTCTGGATCGTCCGAGGTTTCGGTGACCTGAATTCCAGTTGGTAGGAGCTCATAGGATCTTTTATATTTCGTACTCTTGGCGAACATGGTCGGCACACTGTTACTCATCGGGTAGGGAAATGGACGATTGTCTGCGAGACGGGCGTACATCTCGATCACGTGTGCCTGAATCGCCTTGGCAGTCTCTGGATTACTCGAAACCGTAGTGTCGATGATGCCGTTGGGCAGGTAATCAGTCGCGCGGGTGATTTCTGTATGTCGCTCGAACAACTCCATGCCGAGCCGCATGGGACCCATCATATTGCTGTGGGACATCATTCCCTGCATGTCCATGTTGGACATATTTGATCCCATCATTCCACCCATCATATCGCCAGATGAGCGAGCATCACTCGGCGTTTGTCCAACGGCTTGCTTCGAACTGAGCCCAAAAAGAGCAAGAAAGCCAGAAAACATGCTGCCGAACAGAAAAGTTATATTACGCCGTTTCATAGATTTTCATATTTCTCGATGGAAGATGTTCCAGAACCTGCATTATGGAATTTCGGCAGAAGTCACCGTGAAGTCTTCAGATATATGCCGCGTAGGCCGGCAACCGACCCCATAGTAGACGTGCAACCGAGACTGTCAAAGCACCCCGCCAGAAGCGGGCGATGGCGGCGCGAATACTTGGAGCGAGCGAATGGCGGCGATCACGAAACCGATGAGGCAACGAACCGACGCCAGGTGCGGCACGGCCTGCAAGCCGTACGCGCAAGGTCACTGGTGGCGGGTACAAAAAGAGAACGATGACAACGGTCAGACCAGCGGGGGAGCCAACATTCCGGGGACCTAAACACAAGGAAAACCTTGGGTGAAATAGGTCTGATTGGCTGTCGTTTGTATCAAAATGAGAAATCCGGGGGATGTTATACGAACCCCCAAGACGGCCCTGAAGGGGCCGTATCGATCTCACGGTAATGCGTCACTGCGGTCCCTGGCACCATGCCAGATGCGGAGGATTCGAACAAAATCGGCGTTCATGTCGATCTCGTAGACGATCAGATACGGCCACACGGCCACCAGTTCGCGGGTGCCGGCAACCAGGCCGAGGCGGCCCCGGTTGGGAAACAGCGCCAGGCTGTCGCCGGCGAGGACCAAAGAGCGCAACAGATTCGCTGCCGCATGGGGGTTCAGAGGTTCGAGATAGGTGACGATGGAATCGCGGTCCGCCAAGGCGAGCGGATGCCATTCGACCCGCACGCTCAGTGACCGGAGATCTTCCGGTTCAGCCGTTCGATCTCACGCAGGAGATCGGCGCGCACCTCTTCATGCGGTACACCTGGACGAGGATCGGCCCGCGCCTCGGCGATGGCGGCCTCGAGAAGCCGGCGCTCGGCCTCGAGCTCGGGATCAATCTGGGGGACTGTCTGGTTCATTCGGCGAACTCCAGGTGTAACTTCTGACAGGCCAATCAGATCCTGCATCCATGTTGGTTGCACGCGCCAGAAGATTTGACTTCCGGACGACGGCCGGCTTCTCGGTGCACAGGAAACCGGTCGGGATGCAGTATCACCTATATCGTGTGCGGCGGGCAACCCGCCGATAGCGACAGCCGATGTCTGGAATAGGCGCTGATGTCCGGACAGGAATCTACCTGAACCACGACGAAGGCGCCGGCCGGAACCAGTGGGCGGGCGGCCATTTTTTCCCTGGGCTTTGGCTTCGCCTGGGACAGGCCGGACACCATGACCATCTTTTCCGGCCTGGTTGATTTAGCGTCACTCAGGATCATGCCGGCTTCCAAAACCCCATGTCCGCCGCAGATAGCGCGTTCTTAAGCCAAGATTTCAATGCGATGTAACGCCTTCTTGTCGTGGCCGCAGATGCGTTTCCAAAGCTATGCTGCGTCGCACAAAATTCATGTTGAAGCCTCTCTTGGCTGAGCTATATCTCATCACACGGGGCTCATGCCCCGTTGGACGTTTCCTCCCTAAACTTGGCGGCCGCAATGGTCGCCATTTTTTTTGCGCCGATCCGATTGGCTGGAAGTGTCCGCAATGACCGAACGCCATCCTCTATCCGCAAAAGTCCTTTGAGCCTGTCGTGGTCCGGCATTTCATCTATGGATATGGCCTGACGCACCGCGTGGATCGCCGGATAGGCCTCGGAGGACAGATTGTCGCTGGCCGGGATAGAAGCGGGTTTTTAGTTGGCAGATCCTCATGATTTACCGCCCTGCCGTTGCACGCCGTGCCTGCCGCTCCTGCTCGGGCTGTTCGGCTCGTTCCGCCCGCCGGATTTCCGCGCCGCTCTCAGCGGCCCGCTGCCAGTAACCACGCGCCTGCTCACCCGTCTGGCTGTCAGCCCGGCCAGTGATCTGCCCTGCCTTCTGCTCGGCTCGCAGCGCCATCAAATACCCGGAAATCTTCTCGGCATCGGCAGCCGCCCGGAAGATCTCTCGCGCGTCTTGCTGCAAGGCTTTGATCCAGCTTCCGACATAGGCCGCATGCTGGCCCGGATCATGGCCGATGCCCAGCTTGTCCGCGATCATCAGCGAGGCGATCTCCGCCCTTAGCTCCTCCCGCGCGTAGGCTTCCGATCCGAACGGCGTGCCGAGATCCGGCCGGTTCAGCCGCGAGGGGTGCCCTGTGGCGTGCCCCAGTTCATGCAGCGCCGTGCTGTAAAATCGATCCGCCGTCTTGAATTGGTCGCGCTCCGGCATCGTGACCCGATCTTGCGCCAGGGTGTAAAAGGCCCGGTCGCCGGGCCGGTAGATGATCGGCACCCCGGAATTGCTCATGATCTGCTCGGCTGCGGCGTGCCGTTCCCATTCCGCCAGGGCGGGCCGGGCCTCGATCTTCGGCATGCCGGCGATCTGCTCGGCATTGAACACCACGGCCGAAAACACCCGCGGCCGTTCCAGCTCGACGCTGCGGTAAACCTGATTGCCTTCGGCATCCTTCACCGGCCGTCCCTGCTCGTCCTTCACCGGCACCCGGTCAAACTTCTTGAAATACTGGATCAGCGTGCCCTTTTCGCCCTTCATCACCTGGGCATCGAGGCTCTGCGCCTGCTTGTAGGTGGTCCAGCGCGGATCGCTGTAGCCCTTCATCTCGGCCACTGCCATCAGCCAGATTGCGTTGCCGCCCTGGTAATCCTTGCCGGTGATCGCGTTGTAGGGAATGAACCGGAGGCCGCTGGGCTCCCACGGCTTCACCCAGGGTGCGGTGCCATCCTCCAACTGCTTGACGATCGAGGCGGCAACCGTCTGGGCATAATCACCGGCCATGGGTGGCCTCGTTGGTGTTCTCCACGTCCGCATTGGACTCCCAGGCATCCGCCTCATCGAGTGCCGTTTCCTCAACCAGTCCCAGCTGCTCGACCTCAGCCGGGTCGATCTCCACCATGACGCCCGGCCGCATCAGATCGGCCAGATCGCGCGAGATGATTGGTGGCTTCGGGTCCATCGCTGTCCTCCTTCTCAACGTGCTCTGTATCGTCCGGCGCAATCGGACGGCCCTACCTCGGCCCCCTACCCTTCCCCGGCACGCGCGGGAGGGCTGCGCAAACCAACCTTGTTGCACAGGCCATCGGTCAGATCGGGCTCATAGGATATGTCCGGAGCAGTGTTGCGGTGCGGCTCGGGATCTTCCGCCATCCCCACAAACCGAACCTGGGGCATTAGCGCCCGGCCCGGATCGCGGCGATCATCCGGCGATCCAGGCCCGCCATGTCGATCTCACCCCGAATGCACCGCTCATTCACGGCCTCAAGCTCCGGGTGATGAACATAACCCTGGCGGTTATTCGCTGCATGGGCCTGCTCGATCGCGCGCCAGCGCTGCATCATCTCGGATTCCGAAATTTTGCTGACCAGCCGGTCCATCCCGCGGCGCCTCTTTACTACCGGAAGTAGAGGTTAAGAAGAAGCGCAGCGAAGTTCAAGGAACCTCAAAGGTTCATTTCGGCGCGGCGAATGTCTGTCTTGGAAAAATCATCACCTTTGAACAGCAGCGCTGCCCGATAAGATTTGGCGGCGCCATAGGCAAAGCAATCGCCTATATTCAAGGCGGCCGGATGCCGCCCCTTCCCGAAATCGGCATAAGCCTGGATTGCCAGATCATATTCACGCTCACCAAGAGAAATGACCTCGATCTCGAGCGCGCTCATAAAGCTCTTCACCTTTTGCCGGGCACCGTCCATCGAAAGGCCGAAGCTGCGGCAGAGCCCGGCCGTCGCCTCCCACATGGCAACCGGCGAGACGAGACGGGTGCGTTCCTGGGCCAGAAGATCCGCCAGCATGTCGGCATCCTCCTCGCCGGCGATCATCGCGATCAGGGCCGAGGCATCGATGAAGATCATTCCCCCTCCCCCGACAGATCATCGAAAAACGCCTTGTCTGCCTTCAACCCTGTGGGCGGCGGCAGCGGATTGGCTTCGCGCCACTCACGCAGGCGCTCGCGCAAGGGCTTGGCTTCGCGGGTTCGGTCAAGCTCGGCCTGCACCGCAAGCCGCACGGCATCCTGTTTGGTTAAACCCCGCTCTTTCGCCAGTTTGGCGACAAGCTCGGCGGTCGCATCATCGCGGATATAAAGGGGCATGGGCGCCTCAAGATATTCAAATATCTGATTAAAGATATCTCGATATTCAGCCTGGAGCAAGGATATCCACCAGAACATCGCCTGCTCGACATATGCCTACGCCCCGGAATGGATTTCCTGGCTCCTCTCATTGCCAGTGCTACCTTCACCGCCGAACGGCTTCCATGTGACCGAATGCCAGGAACTTGGCTTTTAGTTCCCACCCCCCACACCGAGTGACGCCGCGATATCGCTGATCGAGCGGAGCAGGACCAACGGATCGTCCCTGGATTGCTCAAAGCCGCGCCGCTGCCAGAATTCGGCGGCTTCCTTATCGACCGCGTTGACCATCAAGGCCCGACCGCCAATAAGCGAAGCCGCCTGAACGCAGCGCTGAAGGGCGTGCTTCACAAGGCCTGTGCCGATGCCCAACCCCGCCCACCTGGTGTCGATCGCCAGTTGACCGAGTAGCATGCATGGAACCGGATTGGGTGGCTGCCCTGTCCGGATCGAGCGGGGCAGAACTGTCGGCACGATAGCGGTGGGAGCAAGGCCGTAATATCCAACAACACGACCAGCCTCATGCACAACGACGACGGCGGTAAAGCCCTTCTGCTGGTTGGAAAGCGCGCGCGATTTGAGCCAGTGATCGAGCGGCGATTTCCCGCAGGAGAACTCCGATACATCGTGAGCAGCGGTAAGTGGTTCAGGCTCCGACAGCGGCAAATAGCTCACCGCTTGGCAACGTAACCGGGCTCCCACGGCGCGGGTCGCTTCAGGACTTCCACCATCTCCGGCACCGGAGCGGCGGGACGCGCCAACACATCCATGAATTCGGCGAAGCCTTCCGCGCTCATCCGGATCAAGCCCTGCTCCATCACAACCTCTTCTGCCGCACGCACAGCGGCGTCGCGTACGAAATCCGTGCGCGAACGCCCGCGCAAGCTCGCAGCGCGATCGATCATTGCAACATCCGCCTCGGGCAAGCGCATCGAGATCGGGTATTCCTTGCGTTCAGCTACTGTGGCCATGGCTAATCTCCTTGCCTGCCATATAGCGCACCGTATCGCAAAATCCAATACATAAAGCTCGACACCATCACCAACGATCTCATGAGGAGAGGCGCAGGATGACGATGCAAGCGCAAGGTTCTTAAAAACCTGGCTCATCAGGGCACCAGCCGCCTCGGCTTACTCGCTCCCCCTATCAATCATCCCGACATCACGCTTCATTCTTGAGCCTACGGATCTGGGTGGCACGGGCATAGCCTCTTTGTTAGACTTTGCCGGCTATGAACTCCTCTCAGCAAAATATCGAGGCACCCAGATCCAGTCAGATATATCGACACGCCTCGCTGCAACCTGGTCATCTGCAATATTCCGCATCTGACGCGTGTCGTGCGACAGAAAGGGATTTCAAATCGATGCAGTTGGCTCTGTTCCCAGAGCAAATCAGACTCATCCGGGTCCGACCCGAACACAACGAAAAGCGCTACTACCAGATCGAGATCGTTACAGACCTGTTCGGTGCCGTCGGCCTCGCACGAACCTGGGGGCGGATCGGACGTTCCACACACTCCCGGTTTGACCCCCTCCCCGATCTCGGCACCGCCATCGATGCCCTCCGCCGTCTGGCTCGCGCCAAACGTCGCCGCGGCTATCAGGACTATCCATCTACAGGGTGGTTCTGACAAAAATACAGTTCCGCGACAGCCAAGCTCAGGCGCATTCGAAGAGCCAAGTTCCGATCGATCAGGCCTTTGTAGCCGAGCGCGATGCAAACCACGCGGCTGTATTGCAGACATTAGATCGAGCGCGACGCGTCACATGCGTGCGACCTTGGTGGCCGCGGCATCCCGCTCGCTGCCCGGATCCCCCAGATCGATCGCGCCAGGTTCAGCTCGCCGGCCCGCGCCCGGGCCACCATCCCGTGGAAATATCCACCCGGCGAGCCGCGGAAGTGGTCGCTCGGCTTGGTCGAGACGATGGCCAGTGCCACCGCCGCCTGTTCGCGCCCCATCGCCAGGCATGCATCCCCCCATAGCGGCTTCGAGACACCGAGGTCATGACGCAGCCAGTCGGCCGCCTCCACGATCTCCGGCCATCCGGGCGAGGATTTCGCCAGGTAGGCCCGCAACCGGGGCGCCAGCCTGACCAGCTCGTCCGGCGTCATGCGGAACACCGTGCCGTCCGGCGGGATTTCAGGCTTTATCGCCCGACTGCCGGTTGGCCGATGCCCGGCTTCCTTTCCATCCCCACTCCTGCCGGTCCTCGTCGAGCCTCCAGCGCTCGTGCCCGCGCCACCCGAGGTGGAGCTACGCTTTCTCAATGCAGATACGTGATCCGCAGGATCAAGAGTCTGGTTTGTATATGTAATATGAGGCTCATCCGTGAGCCCCTTGGGGTTCATATTTGTTGATTCGACACCACCCAGCGCGGCCTCCTTCAGCGTGTCGATCGCTGCCTCAAGCCTGCCGCGAAGGTCCGCCTGCCGGTTTTCCAGCGTCGTCACGCCGAGCGTCACCTCGTCCAGCTCCTCGATGCGACGGATCCGCGCGACCAGACGCCTCGCCTCATCCGCCTGGCGGGCCCATCCTTCGGCGATCCCGAGCTCTGTCGCCGTCTCCACGATCTGCTGGATCCCGCGCACCGCGATCGTCGCCCGACGACGCAGCTGCTTCAGCGCCTCGAAGCGGGCCCGGCCACGCTCGGCGATCTCCCGGAACTCGGCCTGGCGGACCGCAATGGGCGAGAGATCGAAGCCATACGCCTCGACGATCCGGCCGCGCGGATCCCGGCGGCCGTAGCGCTTGCCGTTCGGACTGTCGCGCATGGTGATCAGCCCGAGATGAGCGAGCAGCCGGTTCAGCCGCTTCACCTGCGCCTCGCTCAGGCACAGCGCCTCCATCTGCATCGCCGCCGACGGCCAGACAATCGGCCGCGCGCCCTCCTGCCAGTCCTGCACCTGGGTGAAGCGGAACAGCCAGTCGATCGCCTGCGTGACCCGCGGACCAAACCGCAGATACGGCGCTGCCGCCTTGAAGGCGGCCAGCACCCGACCGGGGTCGACCTGGCCACCCTCGCTCACCGTACCGAAATCATCGGCGAGTCGCTCTGTCGCAACCATCCCGAGCGTGAGGCGCCGCGCGCCGCGCACGCCTCGTCTTTTGGGACCCGGCCCCGATTCGGGGCGGAAATTCTCCATCTTGATCCTCCATCAGTGTCGGATCGCGACGGGCATAGCCCTCCCGTGAGCGGAAACGGCAATTTCCGCTTGGCAGGATGGCTTCCGATGAGTATGTTCGGGATTGCGAAATCACCGAACGGCTCTCGGAGCCCGTAGCGAATTTAGCGAAAGCCCGCCCGGCAAGGCGGGCTTTCGCGCGTCTGGGTTATAAAGTTCTGGGTGAGGCCGCCCTCCATTCCTCAATGAGCTGCTGGAGCGCTTGGCCGCGGCTGCGCAGACCTTTTCGCTCCTTGATGGTGTCGATCAGGCTGATCGTCTCGTTCGGAAGGTGGACGAGCACACCTGTAGCGCCGCGCGCGCGTTGCCTGCGCCTGTAGCGTGCGCTCGCATCATCACCGGCGGTACGTGTGTTCGGCATCCTGTTCACTCCACCATCTCTATGGCTAGTCAGTCACCATTCAGAGATTCACGGAGCGAGTCCACAGTTTCTTGCGCCCGAGTCGCGCTTAGCGGCTGATATGAAACGCTTTTTCCTAAAATTTTTCTTTGCACCCCCGAGTCGCAGACGGCGTAGATGGCTAGCCTGAGAGCGCCGGGCGCATGCGACTCGGGACCGGCAGTCCGACCTGCTGGATTTTGTCCGCCATCCGCAAACCACGGTCAGGGGGCAATTAGCCTGGTCCTGGGATCTTGTCCGGCTCTGCGGCACCGTGGCCGCTCGCTGCCGCAGTTCCTTAAACTGCCGCTACTGCATAGTTTCGGAATTTTCCTCGGGCCATAGGCCGACATTGTCCTTGCTGCTCCGGCCGATCGTGCAGTGACGCCCACTCACTCCCATTGCCAATTGGCACATCGCTATAATATAAGTGCCAGAGGAGAGAGGTTGTGAAATTCGCCACGGTTCAGCCACTCACGGCACGTCCTGACATTCCCGTTATCACAGATGAGGAAGCAACGGCGCTAGCTCGAGCTACCGTCAATCTTTTTCGCGCCTGGAGCCTGACCGATCAGGAAGCCCGAGTGCTCCTTGGCGAGATGGCCCAGCGGACATGGGCGCGCTGGAAGGCTGGTGACGTCGGCCGTATCGACCGTGACCTGCGTGCCCGGATGGCGATACTTATGGGGATCCATAAGGCGCTGCGCTATCTGTTCACCGACCCTGCCCGCGGATACGCGTGGATCCGCAAGCCCAACGACGCCTTCGAGGGTCGAAGCGGCCTGGATTTGATGTTGCGCGGAGAGATCACCGATCTGATGGACCTTCGGAAATACCTGGATGCAGAACGGGGCGCTTGGTGAATGTACCGATCCGCCGGGTGATCTGGCCGCGCACCATACGCATTATCCGCTCTATCTATCCGCCGATTGATCTCTTTGAGGACATTGCCGACCCGGCGGACTGGGATGCTTTGGTCTCGGCGGAGGCCAAGTTCAACCCGCGCATCCGCGATAGCATCGGAGATCTGTCCAAGGTGCCAGTGGCGCGGCGCGTAACCGGGCCGGGCGCTAGTTGGGTTATGGCACCATTCGTTCATTGCTCACCTCTACGGCCTAGCCGATTCTCAGATGGCAGCTTCGGACTCTACTACGCGGGCGACCGCACGGAAGTCGCGATAGCCGAAACCATCCACCACCACGCCCGCTTCATGCGCGCCACCAACGAAGACCCCGGCTGGACCTCGCAGTTCCGCGAACTTGTCGGAACCATCGAGGTAGATCTGGACGACGCGACCGGCCGTGCCGACCTCCTTCATCCCAATGAATATGTCGCCTCGCAGACCTTCGGAGCCGAACGACGCGCAGCAGGATCAAACGGCATCATATGGCCAAGTATCCGCTATCCGGACGGTCAGTGCATCGCTGTTTTCTGGCCCGACGTCATTCCGATTCCCATCCAGGGCGCGCATTATGCCTATCACTGGAACGGCAGCGCGGTGGATTACATCAAGCGTCTCGACGATGGCGTGGTCTGGGAGGTGGCGTAGCCGGCAACACCGCCCTGCACGTGGCCACCCTCAGACACTCCGGACTCTTCCACCGCGGAGCCCCCCCCCGCGCCGCACATCACTCGCGTCACCAGGCGGATGGTATGGAGAAGGCTGAGGGGGGCGCGACCTGCTCCCCCGGGAGGTCCTCGGTTTAAGGTTTGCCAGTTCTCTCAAGCAGGAGCCAGGCAATAGGGCCGGCAAGGTTCGAACGAGCAGAACATTGGCATTTTGAAAGAGTATCAGGCGGGCTTGTCTGCGACTGATCTGTGCAGCAAGCACCGGGTTTTCCGTTTGCTCATGGGCTGATTTCCGGGCCATTGTCGTCCGGCGCCGCGCTTGACATCGCGTCATTCAGCATGCCGCGCACCCGATCGATCCGATTGGTGCCCATTTCGCCTGGTGAAGACCCGATCCCCTCACCAGAGTCCACGGGCTCATGCCGAAATCACGCTTCAAACCAGCGTCTGCTCCCGGTGCAATGCCGAGGTACCCATTCGGCACAAACCGTGGACTCTGGTGATATGCTTGGACCATTGCTCACTAAAGTCCACGGTTTGTGCCCAGAGTCAGGATGCAAACGAGTGTGGATTTTGGTGAGAAGCAGCGTTGGTGGGTGTGCAACCAGCCATATGGACCCTGTCAGCTGACAAGGGTGAGCGGCGGATAAGCCTTTGATCTCGTGATGTTGGCCTTGCGACCACAAATGATTCCGGATCTCGGCAAAAGCTCGACGACTAGGCCGTGGACTCTGGTGAGGGGATGATGGGGAGGCACAGGAAATCTGAACCGAGGCGTGGACTCTAGTGAGTTGCCATAGAACCGGCACCAGGGCGTGGACTCTGGTGAGATGCCATAGGACCGGCACCAGGGCATGCACTCCGGTGACATGCCAAGAAAACAGAGATCAGGATGTGGACTTTGGTGAGGAAATCGAGCCTGGCGTGCTGGCGTGGACTCTGGTGATGCCAGCCTTAATGCGGAACAGTAGGTGTCTATCGGATCGATTGCACGCGAGGACGCACCGGTGGCCGGCTTGATTTCAGAATTACACCCTCGTCCACGATATCCACCTGCGCATCTGGATATACCGCAAGAGCCAGCTTCAGCGCACTCGGCCAGCGAGCCTTGAAATGATATACTTCTCGATAGCCACAGCCGAACTGCGCCTTCAGAGCCTTCCAGGTGACTAGCTTTGCGGCGGGCAGTGCGTGCAGGCGGTAGGCCAGCCAGAGGTAGCAATCCAGCGCCCCGGGGTTGTTGTTGATGGCCTTGATGGCAGCTTCCTCAAGCGGAACCGGATGCTTTTGCAGCTGCTCGAAAAAGCCCTCCGAGAGTCGCGCCATTGAGAGCATCGGCTTTCCGCTGCCCTCCTCGGTATCTTCGACGAACAGGGCGCCGTCCATAATCGACTGGTTGATCAAACCGACTGATTTGCCGCCCTGAATGTGAAATGTCAGGCGGCAGCGGCTGATCCTCTCGGCCTGATCCTTGACCAACTTCGCTGTCTTGCCGCCGACGCTTACCCCGATTCGACTCAGCCAGTCCCGCAAAGAGCGCCCGAGCTCGATTTCTCTCGACCCGGTCCTGATCGCCTCGGTCTGAAGGTAGAGAAGGATAAGTCGTGCATGTGCCCCAAACGGTACACCGACGAAATCTAGAGGGCCTTCTTCGCTCCTGGGCTTCCGACCAGGCTCGACGACAAGCCTTGTTCTTTCAATGCTGATTTCCCATGGTTGATCATCCGCCAGCCTGCGATGAGGGAGGGCGCACTGAGCCCAACCCGAATAGGCAAAGCTCAGGGTCGTGTCCTCGTCCCCCATATACTGGGCCGCAGCTTCAACAAAACTGCGCTCGATACCGGCATCAAGCGCCCCTGCCCTTCCCCTCGCCTCGATTAGATTATGGATTTCTCCCATCGCATTTTCCAGTGACTCGGTGATCGGACAAATCCGATATAGCAAAGTTATCAACATCTGTCGCTGTGGACTTTGGAGAGGAAGCTATTTGGTAGAATATTAGATTCCTATTATTAGTTTCATCGCAAGGGTCCACGGGATAATCCTGTTAAGTTGTTGATTTTCCACTTAGGGTCTCTCTCAAGAGTCCACAGATTTTATCACTGAAGTCCACAAGAGAGGCTCACGACCTGTGGATAAGATCGTGCTGACCGAATCCGACTCGGGGTGCCTCCCCCCGCGAATCGCGGAACGCTGGCTCACCAACAAAATGGATAGAACCGCATCTCAAGCACTTAATGGCAGTTCTTCAGCTATCATAAGAAGCCGAATTTTCTGGACAACAAGTTGCAAGGCCCATATGACATGACGGGTAACGCCTGTCAGGGCGTATTTTTGCCGTCAGATCGAGGCTTCATTTAGTCTTCGGAGGGTTTCAATCATAATGGACCAGATCGAGTCGCCGCCTGACAAAATCGTCCGACATGCGACACTTTTGTCCAATCAACTTCATGTATTGCGACAGCGCATGTATCCACCGGAGGCACAGAAATCCCTCAGGCCGTTTGCAACGCATGAAGTCTCGTCACTGACGTCTATCCCCGAATCGACGCTGCGGACGATGTCGATTGAGGGTAAGGGCCCGATCCCTTCGCGGCGTGAAAACAACCACCGGACTTATACGCTTGAGCAGGTCAACGAGCTCAGGCAGTTCTTCGCCGCACAGAAGCCGAACGATGCTCTCCGCTACCTACCTCGCCGGCGCGCTGGCGAACACCTCCAGATCCTCGGAGTCGTGAATTTCAAGGGCGGTTCGGCCAAGACCACCTCAAGCGCGCATCTCTGCCACTACCTGGCGCTGCAGGGTTATCGGGTGCTGGCGATCGATCTCGATCCCCAGGCCAGCCTTTCCGCAATGTTCGGTGCCCAGCCCGAACTTGATGTCGGTGCCAACGAGACGATTTTCGCATCTCTGCGAAGCGGCGAAGACAGGCGCCCGATGCGCGAGATCGTGCGCAAGACATACTTTACCGGGATCGATCTCATTCCTGGCAATATCGAAGTCATGGAGTACGAGCACGAGACCCCCCGCCTTCTCGCTGAGAGCAACGGCGGCGAAGCGGCTCTGTTCTTCGAGCGTCTCAGGATGTCGATTGCCGAGGTTGAAGACGACTATGACATCGTCATTCTCGACACGCCGCCATCACTGGGCTTCCTGACTCTTGGCGCCATCTGTGCGGCCACCGGGCTAATTGTTACGGTTCATCCGGCGATGCTCGATATGATGTCAATGTCCCAGTTCCTTTTGATGATGGGGGATCTGATCAGTGTGATCGGTAGTGCTGGCGCAGCCCTGCAGCAGGACTTCCTCAAGTACCTGATCACGCGACATGACCCTAACGACCAGCCGCAGACGCAAATCGTCTCGTTGATGCGCCACCTTTTCGCCGATGACGTCTTTATTCCGACCGCGATCGAAAGCACTGCGGTAGAGAGTGCCGGGCTACACAAAAAGAGCGTCTACGAACTGGCACCCGGTGATGTCGGTCGTGACACGTACCGGCGTGCGCGGGATTCCATGGATGCCGTCAATTTCGCGATCCTCGAGATGATCAACAGGGCCTGGGGGCGCAAATGAGCAAGAAGCCATCACGATCGATCGTCGGCAGCTTCAACCTGCTTTCCGAATCCCTGCGCCCCGACAAGGAACCGGTCGAACCAAACAATCCGTCTTTCTCCCCCGCATCTCACCACACACCCAGGATGCCGGCCGGCGTTGTCGCGGCCACCGAGCGGTCGATCTCCCAACTCCGCGAGGAGCGTGACCAGCTCAGGGCCAGGCTTTCGAATATGGCCCCCGATGAGTTGGACCCGGCCATCTTGGAGCCCTCCCCGATCCCTGATCGTCTGCCGGATGATGATCAGGAAGGCTTTAATGCCCTGGTGGATTCAATTTCTGCCGAGGGACAGAAGCTTCCGATTCAAGTCCGCCCCCACCCGTCCAAGCCCGGTCGCTACCAGATCGTCTATGGCCACCGTCGCTGGAGAGCCGCCCAGCATCTGGGTGTCAAAGTCAGGGCGTTCGTTGTCGACCTGGACGACCGGGAACTGATCATCACGCAAGGACTGGAAAACGAGTCCCGACAGGATCTGAGCTGGATTGAGCGTGCGTCGTTCGCCAGGAAGATGGAAGACGGCAGGATAGATCCACGCGACATCAAAGGCGCGCTGAGTATTGATGACGCCGAACTCTCGAAGATGCGGATGGTGACCCGCGTGATTTCGCGCGAGCTCATCGAGACCATCGGTCGTGCACCCAAGATCGGTCGTCCCCGGTGGCTCAACCTTGCCAAAGCGCTGGAATCCGATCCATCCCGGGAAGCGGACGTTCGCCAAACCTTGTCAGGTGACAAGGCCCCGACCTCGTCGAACGAGCGCTTTAGCCTCGCCATGGCGACGCTTCAGGCAGAGCATTTGAAGTCGTCTGACGAGATCGATCTTCTGACCTCGAAAGATGTTCGAATTGGCACGGCAAGTTTTTCCGGATCCAGCGTCACCATTCGGTTTAGCAAGGATCATGCTGCGCCGCTTCGGGAATTTATTCGAAGCGCACTCGCAGAACTCGCTGATGCCTATGAGCGGCAAGTTGCGTCCAACCGGTCCAAAAAAGGCTGATCCAACCCCTGACCGAGTCAGACCAACGGCGCGCCCATTGTTTCCAATGTTCGTCAGCTGGTGTTATCGCACCGGATAAACCTTGTCAGATGACAAGGCGCTTGAGGGAGCGCGGCACCATGCCTCCGGTCCGATAAACAAAATCAGGAAAATTGTGTATTTGCGCAGCCCGTGCCCACCTTCCAGAACGGATAGAGTCACTCCTCGCCGCGAACTTGTCAGCTGACAAGGCTACACTCGCGATAAGATAATGAGACATCAAGACGGATGTCCGTCAAAGGGGAGGGGAGGAATATACGGAGATGTCCGCCTTCTAAGGCGTCCTTGCCTTATCGGCACTCTCGTAGGCGACAATAAGCTGATTGCACTGGCGGCCTCAAGAACGCCCCGGGAGCTCCGTCTATGTGCCTAGCGATGGTTCGCTCTCCATCGGCAGTCCCTGCGCATACGCAGCCCGCCGTGCCTGCTCGAGAACCATCGCAACAGCCTGCCGGTCGCCGTGTTCAATCGAAACCCGGGCGAACGAGATCCTGAACTAGTTCAGGATCCCGATGATCCGCTCATCGATCTGCTCGACCTGGTCACGTACGTGGACGCGGCTATAGTCCCTGTATCACTCCGACCGGTGGACGAAGAGGTTCAGTGACGAGTACGCGAAATGCGCTTCGAGTGCCGCTAGCTCGATGCCAGGGCTGGTCTGGTAGGCGCAGCACAGCAGGCAAGGGCACTTTGCGCCTGCAGGTGATCCGGATTGGCCTGAAACTGAGTCCGATGGACCTAGAGCACCCCATCCAGCGGGTGTCCGTCAAACAGGTCGCCGAACTCCAGGTACTCCCCGAGCACGTCATAGCTCTTGTGGCGGCCGAGCCGCTTCAGGCGCGCCGGATGGACGCCGCGCTCCATCCCGGTGGTGAGTGCCCCGCGCTTGAGGCTGTGTCCGCCCAGGTCGCGCCGGCCGAACCCGGCCGCCATGGCCCTGCGCTGGATGATCAGGGCCACGCTTTGCGGGGTGAGGGCCTGCTCGCCAATGACCGGGCCCGGTGGCTCGGTCCGCTCGCGCCCTTTGCGGCCGGATGGCGGTGACCAGATCCGGCGGAACAACGGGCCCCGCTGCAGCCCCGCGGCGACCCGCCAGCGCTCAAGGGCATGCACCGGACAGAGTTCGGTATCGCCGTAGGGCAGGGCGACGGTGACCGCCTCGGCCTGGCTCCCTTTGGTCTGCGGCAGGGTCAGCCGGAGTCCCCGCTCTGACGGTGTCAGGTGCTCGATCCTGATGCCGGCGAGTTCCGAGCGCCGCAGCGCGCCGGCGAAGCCGACCAGGATCAGCGCGCGGTCGCGCAGGTCAGTCAGCTCGGTATCGCCGATCGCCGCCAGAAGTCGGCGGATCACCGTCGCTGTCGCCGCCACCTTCTTGCGGCGGATCTCGCCACGGGAGGCGGCGTCACGCTGGATGCCCGCCATGGTCTCGGCGACGCAGGCATCATCAGTTGGCACCGGGCAGCCGGCGAGGCGATGCAGGTAGCGGATCGCGGCGCGCCGGAGCTTGAGCGTTTCGGTCGAGACGCCGCGGCCGCGCTCATCGGCGAGGAAGGCGGCGACATCAGCACCGGAGGCGGGGAGGGGCGTCAGCCCGTGGCGGTCGCACCAGAGGCACCAGACGCGCACGGCCGCGCGGTAGGCCCGCCTGGTGTTGTCCGCCTTGGCCCGGCGGGCATAGGCGCTGGCGGCGCTGCGGGCGCCGGCGAGCGTGCCATCGGCCACCGGGACCGGTTCGTCCTCGATCTCGCTGAACCAGCGCCGGACCGCGTGCCCGTCTCCGGCCAGCGGAGGAGGGGAGGGCACCAGGCTGCCGGCCGATGGCGCGTCGGGGCGGTCTTGCGGTGCGAATTCGGTGTTGTCGGGCACGAGGGGCCTCTCCTGAGCGCGAATCGGTCGGTTCTGCGCCCGGAATCCTATGAAATTTCTGTAGTAGCGACAACCATACTTATCAGGAAATCAGTTAAAAAATCCTGATCACCCCCTAAAAAAGACGGTTATTTTGTGCTAAACCGCGTATGGCGCAAAAATACGGATCAAGATATTGATTTTCCGTTCGAGGATTGTCGCAGCGTTCCGCTCAGCCCAGGCCCGATTCCTTTCCTCCATCAGGGGCCGGAGCAGAATCAGCGTGCCCGCGGCGGTTCGGGGTTTTGCTCCACCGCCGCTCGTCGGGCGGTCCGGTCGAGACGATCGGCACAAGGTGGCCGGCGCGCAGCGCCTGCAAGGGCAGGTCGGTGACGGCCAGGTCGCGCATGGACGGCAGACGGTCGACCTTGTCCACGAAATGCTTATGCTCCCTCACCATCAGCCCGGTCAGCACGGCGGGGCCAAGGCACTTCATGGCTCCCCCTGAAATGCCGGCCCAGCAGCTTCTGATGATCGCCCTCGAGCGGGCGGCCGGAGCGTTTGCCCGGCTCGACCAGGCCCTCTCGATGCATCCGCTCCGCGGCGCCTTCCTCTACCGGTTTCGTCTCGATGCGGTGCGCCGCCAGGCGATGGTGGACGGGCAGATGATCGAGCCGTGGCATCTCGCGGCCCTGCTCGAGGGGGTTCGGCTCCGCATGGATCCATGGCTGAGCCTCGCCGAGCGGGGTGACATCTTCGATGCGGCCCGCCACGCATTCTCGATGCACCAGTGGATCGTCGAGCCTGATTTTGATCAGGAGGGCGAGATCCAGGTGGCGATGAAGGCGATCGAGCGGGATGTCGAGCGCGCATCCCCGCTGCTCGGCGCGGCGCACGCGGCCCATGCCTGGCTGGCCGGGGGCGGGAGACGGGCTCCATTGCGGGGCGCACTGATCCGCTTCTGGCAGCAGAGCGGACTGCTGCACCTTCCGGTGCCGATCACCGGGCCGCAGGCCCTCGGCGGCGACCTTCCCTTCGATCGGGAGAGCTGGATCCCGCTTCTGCTCCACGCACTGGCGAACGAGGCCGCGGCCGCCCAGGACCTCCTCCGCGATCTCGAGCGGGCCTGGCAGGTCGCGCGCGCTTCGATCGGCAAGCGGCGCAAGAACAGCCGGGCCGCCACGGCGGTCGATATCCTGGCGGCAACCCCGATCATCTCCGCGAAGTCGCTCGCCGACCGGCTCGGCATGAACGTGGCGAACGCCCACGCCCTGCTCGGCGAGCTGCTCGAGGCCGGACTGGTCGTCGAGCTTTCGCGCCGCAGCAAGCGCCGGCTGTTCGGCCTGTCGGGAATGGGTCGCATGCGCGACTACGTGGCGCCGCCGCGCCGGCCGCAGCCGGGGCGGGGAAGGGGGCGGCCCCGGATCGAGCACGAAATGCCCGAGCCCGAGCCGCCCGCCGAGCTTCCGCCAGCGCCCTCCGGTGGCGTCCTGCCCCGGCTCGCGTTCGACTTCAGCGATCTGGAAGAGGCCATGGCGGCAGCCGATGCCGCGATCCGTGAAACCAGGATCAGCCTCGATCGTATCCGTCAGGCCGGACCGCCGGAGTAGGGACTACCTCGACCGGTGCACCCTGGGGAGCAGGTGAAACCTATACGGTTCAGCGGAATGACCCGGCGTTCGTCTCGAACAACGCCGCGCAGGACGTCGCTGTCAGTCGGCAGCCGCCTTCATCTGCTCGCCGCCATATCGGTAGAGCGCCTGGGCAGCGGCGACGCCTGCGCCGAGGCGGATGTCGAGGCCGAGATCGGCCATGCACATCTCGGCAACGGCAAGGCCGGAGAGCGCCATCGCATCGGTGAGCATGCCGAGATGACCGATGCGGAAGACCTGGCCGGCGACATCGCCGAGCCCCGCACCGAATGCCATGCCGTAGCGCTCGGCGGCGTGGGTGACGATGCGCGCGGGGTCGAACCCGTGTGGGACGCGAATGGCGGTGACCGAGTTCGAATAGAGCTCGGGTGCTGCGGCGCACGGTGCCAGGCCCCAAGCGGCGACCGCAGCGCGCACGCCATTGGCGATCCGGGCGTGGCGGGCGAAGACGTTGTCTAGCCCTTCATCGAGCAGCATCCGGCTCGACAGCGCGAGCCCGTTCAAAAGTCCGACCAGCGGCGTGTAGGGATACCCGTTCGCGACGTTGGTGGCCCGCATGTCGTCGATATTGAAGAAATTACGCGGGAGTTTAGCATCCCGGCTGGCCGCGAGGGCCTTCTCGCTGAAGGCGGTGATGGCGAGGCCAGGGGGCAGCATAAAGCCCTTCTGCGAGCCGGTCACCGCGACGTCGACGCGCCAGTCATCAAATTCGAACGGCATCGAGCCGATCGAGCTGACACCATCGACGAGGAGCAGCGCATCATGGCTGGCCTCATCCACCACCCGGCGCAGGCCGGCAATGTCGGAGACCACGCCGGTCGCGGTTTCGTTATGGGTGGCGAGCACGGCCTTGATCCGGCCCGCTTTGTCCTCGTGCAGGAGCTCGGCGAAGCGGGGAAGTGGAATCCCCTCGCCCCATGTCACGTCGATCTGGATGACTTCGAGGCCGAAGCGCCGGCACATCTTGATCCAGCGGTCGCTGAACATTCCGTTGCGGGCGGCGAGGACGGTGTCGCCGGCGCTGAGCGTGTTGGAGATCGCGGTTTCCCACCCGCCGGTTCCCGTCGAGGGGAAGATGAAGATTTCGCCACGCTCCGCCTTCATCACGCCGCGGCAGCCGGCGAGCGCCGCTTTCAGGATCGGCGCAAAAGCCGGCGACAGGTGATCCACGGTCGGCATGTCGCACGCCTTGCGGATCACTTCGGGAATATTCGTCGGCCCGGGGATGAAGACAGGGTTTTGCAGGCTCATTGGGCGGATCCTTCGTCGGTTGCGCGAGATATAGAGAGCCGCCCGACAGCGCGCAATTTTATGGAATGGCCCGCCCCTTCCCCCTTGTAGAGTAATCTGCTGGGGGCCAACGGAAGAAAGGGAGGCAGGCAATGAAGACAGAGATCGCGGTTTTAGGGATTGATCTGGGCAAGAACAGCTGCAGCCTTGCGGGACTGGATGGGACTGGTGCGGTGATCAAACGGCGGCGGATGCGACCGGAGACCGTGGTGACGTTCACGAAGGAGTTGCCGCCTTGCGTGATAGCGATGGAGGCGTGCTGGGCCCGTGTTCGCGGTCATGAGGCAGATTTGGCTGTGTGTGGCTTGGGCAAGTGGTTGAATTGATTGGATTGAATGATCGTGGAGTGGGCGGAATCTGCGCCAACACATAGACACACGACTCTCGGCCTTATGTCTTTTATAACCTGACGAGATACGCTATTCGATAGGCATGTATCTGCGTGTCACCCAGCGCCGGAACCGCGACGGCTCCACGGTCCGCTACTATGGG
>NZ_AFPR01000567.1:0-706 GCF_000219295.1 Acidiphilium sp. PM | reverse complement strand
TTTCTGTTGGGGTGGACGGCCCAACGGCATCCAATGTGCCAATAGGGTCGAACAACGAACCTAATGAAAGGGCCGCCCAATGGAATTTAAGCGGATTTCTATAGACACGTCCAAGCATGTTTTTACGATCCATGGGGTCGATGACCAGGAGCGCCCGTTACTGCGGCGCGAGATCAGGCGGGCTCAGGTTGAACCGTTCTTCGTCAAATTGGCTCCGACGGAGGTGGTTCTTGAAGCTTGCGCAGGCTCGCACCACTGGGGGCGGGTGTTGGGCGGTATGGGCCACCGGGTCAGGTTGATCCCACCGCAATATGTGAAGCCCTTCGTGAAGCGGAGTAAAAATGATCGCAACGACGCAGAAGCGATCAGTGAGGCAGCATCCCGCCCGACCATGCGCACGGTTCCGGTCAAATCGGTGGATGAGCAAGCGGCAGCAATCATCGTGAAGCACCGGGAACTCTTGGTGAATCAACGAACCCAGGCGATCAACGCGTTGCGGGGGCACGCGGCGGAATTTGGCATCGTTGCCGCCAAGGGCTGCGCGAACGTCTCAGCATTGCTTGTTCTCCTGTCTGCCGAGGAAGCGATTCCAGCAATTGCAAAGGCGATGTTTGAGCAAATGGGTCAGCATGTGACGGATCTCGATGCAAAGATCGACGCACTGGAGAGACAGCTGCTCGAACAGCACAAGGCCAACGCGGTCAGC
>NZ_AFPR01000568.1:0-883 GCF_000219295.1 Acidiphilium sp. PM | reverse complement strand
GCAAGGAGGTTTTCCAGTTCCGCGCGGGTCGGCAACCGCATCGGGTCAAGCCCGAACACCTCGGCAAGCGGCGTCACCGCGCGCTGATACTGTTTGCCCGCGATCTTCTCGCCATCCGCCCGATTGCCCGCCAGCAGCTCGGCAATCTCGTCACGGGTCAGCGGGCGCGACGTGTCGATCCCCAGCGCGACGGCAACGGTGGGGTGCATATCCCGGCGGGGCTCGGGAATGGTGCCAGGGCGGGCCGCGTCCGTCGCGGTGGCCGCCGCGTTATCTTCCGCCGCTGCCGTACCGGGCTGCCAAAGCCCGCCATCAACCGTCATGCCGCGCTGATAATACGCCGCCATGTCCTGCTCGAACCCCGGCAGCGTCATGGTCATCAGGTGATCCGCCATCTTCCCGGCGGCACCGGATGAGGTGGAGGCCGCACCGGCGCGGAACGTCAGCACGTCTCGCCGCCCGCCTCGGACTGCGATCCGTCGTCCCCCGGCTCTAGCGCCGTGGCCAGGCCACGCATCACCCCGGCCTCGACCTCTGCCCCCAGCCCGTCCAGCGTCGTGCCGATTTGCAGGAGCGCGGTGGTCTGATCGCGCAGCGCACCGGCGATCCGTGCCAGGGCTTCCTCAAGCGGGCTTTCTTCCGAAGGGGTCGCCAGCTCGATCAACCGCGCCAGCATTTGGCTGTGCGTGTTCTGCGTTTCGATCATCAGCCGCATCGCCTGGATGACGGCATCGAGGCGATCATCTTTCGCGGGCGAAGGTGCGGTTTTGGGCTCTGGCATCGGGCGAAACTCCTGCCGTCACCGTAGCGCCATTGTCACTTGCGCCGCAAGCTCCATAGGTGCAATGGTCTGTTGCTTACCCTCTGAACTTCCCGCCCGCAT
>NZ_AFPR01000569.1:0-4079 GCF_000219295.1 Acidiphilium sp. PM | reverse complement strand
ACATGGCGCTCTACCAGGTGAAGTCGACCGGACGGAACGGCTTCGCCTTCTTCAACACCGAGATCAACGAGGCCCAGCTCGCCCGTCGGCGGATGGAGGCGGAACTGCGCGGCGCCTGCGAGCGAGGCGAAATGGCGGTGCACTACCAGCCCCTGTTCGAGATCGCGTCCGACCGGGTCGTCGGGTTCGAGGCGCTGGTACGCTGGCGGTGGAACGGCGAGGAGATCTCGCCGGCCACGTTCATCCCGATCGCCGAGGAGTCGGGCAGTATCATCGAGATCGGCCGCTTCGTGCTGCGCGAGGCGTGCCGCGAGGCGGCGGGCTGGCCGGCGAAGCTGCGCGTCGCCGTCAATATCTCGGCGCTGCAGATCCAGGACGGCGGGCTGCCCGATCTTGTCGCCACCGTGCTGGAGGAGACCGGTCTGGAGGCCGGGCGGCTCGAACTCGAGGTGACCGAGTCGCTGCTGCTCGCCAATGCCGAGGCGGCGACCGAGGTGCTCGCGCGGATCCGGGCGCTCGGGGTGACGATCTCGCTCGACGATTTCGGCACCGGCTATTCCTCGCTGGCGACGCTGCGGATGTTCCCCTTCGACAAGATCAAGCTCGACCGCTCCTTCGTCAATGATCTCGGACGGCTCGGCGAGGCGGAAGCGATCGTGATGGCGGTGCTCGGGCTCGGCCGCGCGCTCGACGTCTCGGTGGTCGCGGAAGGGGTGGAAACCAAGGAACAGGCCGCCATGCTGCGAGAGGCAGGATGCTCGCTGCTGCAGGGCTACCTGATCGGCCGACCGGCACCGATCGCCCGGTTCAGCGCGGAGGTCGGCCGCGACGTTACGAGCAGGATGACGAAAACACCGATACCTGCGGATTCGCCTGGTTAGGCAACCCGGGCCAGCTAGTGTCCTGATTCTGTAGTTTCTCCGATTTGGCTTGAGCGCTGGCAGAAGCGCTGGATAGCGGCGAGGATGTTGTCGGCGGACTTGGTCCAGCGGAAGGGCTTTGGGATCGGCGTTATGAGCGTCGATGAAGGCGCGGATATCGCTTTCCAGCTGCTGGGTTGAGCGGTGGACGCCGCGTCTGATCTGCTTTTCGGTCACCAAGGCGAAGAAGCGCTCGACTTGGTTACTCCAGGATGCTCCGGTGGGGGTGAAGTGGACATGCCAGCGCGGGCGCTTGGCGAGCCAATCGCGGATCGGTTTGGTCTTGTGGGTGGCGTAGTTGTCCATCACCAGATGGACGTCGAGGTTGCTCGGCACGTTGGCCTCGATCTGGTCGAGGAACTTCCTGAACTCGCTGGAACGGTGCTTGGGGTAGCAGCGGCCGATGACCGCACCGGTGGCGATGTCGAGCGCGGCGAACAGCGAGGTTCGGCATGCCGGGTGTAGTCGTGGGTTCGGCGCTCGATCTGGCCGGGGCGCATCGGCAGCAGTGGTTGCGTACGGTCAAGCGCCTGGATCTGCGATTTCTCGTCGACACACAGCACCAGCGCCCGTTCAGGCGGCGCCATGTAGAGGCCGACAATGTCACGGACCTTCTCGACGAAGAGGGGATCGTTGGAGAGCTTGAACGTCTCGCTCCGGTGGGGTTGCAGGCCGAAAGCGCACCAGATGCGATGGATGGTGGATGGCACGTAGCCGACCGCCCTGGCCATCAAACGGAGCGACCAGTGCGTCGCCCCGGGCGGCGTTGTCTCCAGCGTCAGGCGGATCGTCTCGGCGATCTCGTCGTCACCGATCGGACCAACAAAAACGCGCCATAATTCATGTGCAAACTGCCCCTCTTGCAGGGGGATGAAAATCATGAAAGCCAAGCACATTGGACTCATTGTCAGCCTCTTCACCCTAGCCATCGCTGGTTCTACATCGATCGCGATAGCAGGACCGCCACCATGGGCCGGCGGTCCTCATGGTCCTCCACCTCCAGGCTGGGGCCACGCACCCGGACCACCGCCCTGGGCGCACGGCCCGCACAGGCCTTGGGGATGGTGGTATCCAGGCCCCCCCCCTCCACCGCCTGTTGTGTATTATGCTCCCCCGCCAATCATATATGTGCCGCCGCCGCCGCCGCCACCGCCTCCTCCTCCGCCGCCGCCGGTGGTATATGCGCCACCACCTGTATACTTCGGGCCGCCTTCACTATCCTTTGGTGTAACCTTCCCTCTCCATTAGGAAAGTATCGACACGGACAAGATCAGAACATAAAACGAACAAAGGAGTTGCTCCCTGAAGTTCCAGGATAGGTGATCACACTATCGTTATGAACCGGACCGTTCTCCAGATCGATCTTGAACTCGATGCCGAGCGGCGGCTCCTCGATGCCGCCGTCGCTGAAGCCCGGGCCGATCTCCGGCCGGCTGTGCCGCATGAGCAGGTGCGAGCCGATCTCCTGCGCGAGATCAAGCGGCTGAATCTGGCGATCGCTGGTCACTGAGCATGCAGGTCGAATGGCATCAGCTTGCCCTGGAAGATCGTGATGTCATTGTTGCTTATCTCGAACTGCTCAACCCGAACGCAGCCTCAAGCGTTCTGCGTGGACTGGTGCTCGCCGGCGACAGCCTGGCACTGTTTCCCGCCCGGGGCCGCTTGGGCTTGGCCGCCGGCACCCGGGAACTGGTGGCGGTGTGGCCGTATCTGATCGTGTATGAGGTCGATACGTCATCCGATACGGTGCGGATTCTCCGTATCTGGTACGAAGCCCAGGATCGACCGTGATGAATGCCAAAAAGAAAATGGCGGCCTTTAAGGCCGCCAAGTTAAGAGATTGGGAGCGAACCTCAGCGGAGATCGCTTTCCGCTTCACGGTCCGATATGGCCCGGTTTGGCGGGGCTGCAATATGCATGTTTTGAGAGGTGATGTGGGGCGGCGGCCAGTCTGCCGCCATGACACGAGAGCGTAATATCGCCTTGAAATCAGGGCTGGAAAACGCATGTCAAACTCCGGACAAGGCTTTTGGGTTGCCTTTCCAATCGTCTCAGCGTTTAGCGATCTGCCACTCAGCGACCCCGGCCCATGGGGTCGCCATTTTCTCGTCTGCACCACACCAGACGCGACACTCCCCGCGGCGAAAGGCGACCAGGGGCAGCCAGCAATCATGCGACTGGTGAAAGAGCCGAGAGAAAGGATTCGTGCCTGCCATCCTGGCGAGCTTGTGGCGCGTTGATTTGACAGTCTATGGGGCGGGCTCTGGAGTTCGCCGGCGGCCTGTGCGGTGTCTATGTGACGACTTCGCGGCGACTTGCCAGGAAGTTCCATAATGCCGAATCTGGGACGCAATCATTCCTTCGAGACACGCTCCAGGTAGATCGCAGGACCATCAGCCGTAGATTTTCGATTTCATGACAAGATATTTTACATATCATGAATATTTTCATATAAAGATGATAGATAAGTTCGTCCCTGACGTAAGCGCAGGCGTCAAAAGCATCTTTACGATAGGGCATAGTCGATGTTGACATGGACAAGGATTGGGCTCCCCCAACGGGTCGCCATTGTGGCCGTCATCAGCTTTGGGGCTGCCACTTTTGCACAAGCTCACTCATTTCCGACGCAACCCCAAACTGTTTCAGTGCCGGGCACAGTATTGGAGTGCCACCATCAGTATGGTGCATCATATATGCATTTTTGTGTAAATCCCACCAAAGCAAATTCTCCGGAAAAGAGGGATGATTATAAAAATGAAAAATCCAAAATAAAAGGATTTTTTATTGTAATTGGTCCGGCGACACCTCTTGTTGGATCTTGAAAAACATAAATAAAAATTTCCACAAACTTATTAAACAAATATTCGAGTGAGAAAACTCAAAGATGAAAAATGATTTCACTATATATAAAAATAAAAAATATGATCATCAATATTTAATATGCGTCATATCGTATGACCAAAACATAATAGAGAAATTTAAATACAAAAAGATTTATCTTGCGCCTTTTTTAGTTGGAGACGACGAAACCATATTTAGTTTATTGTTTGAAAAAAAAGAAGGCGAAATAAATTTCGATATTTGCATATTTTATTCAGAAAATTATTCTTATAATATAATTAAAATCATTCCAGAGATAAAATTGATAACTGACATCCC
>NZ_AFPR01000570.1:0-1006 GCF_000219295.1 Acidiphilium sp. PM | reverse complement strand
AGGCCGTGCGGCCGTCCTGATGCGCCACGTTCTTCCCGGTGCAGTCGGATTTCATGGTGTCGAGAATGGCGTTGTCGCGCATGAGCTGGTGCCATTGCGCCAAGCCAGCCGGGCCTTGCGAGGCGAGGACGGATTGCTCAACGGCCCCGGCGGCCTGAATCGTCCCGGCGGCCTGGCTGTACCCGGCCGCGTTACCGCGCCAGTAGCCCAGGCCGAACCCAAGGGCGAGGATCACGATCGCCAGCGCCGCCCCCGAGGCGATCGTTCGCCACCATACCCACCGCGACATGGACTTGAGGCGCTGTTCTGCCTCTTTCGCGAAGGAGGTCACAAACTGTCGGGAGAGATCCGCATGCGCCGCTTCGGCCTGCGCCTTTGCGGCCTTGAAAGCTTGATCGATGGTTTGCGCCAAGCCATCCCGCGCCTGGCGCACGGCGCTAAAATCCTGATCGATGTTCTGTCGGTGCTCAGCCATAACGCGCCGCTGATCGGCGGCAATGGCAGCGGTCGAGTCTAAAAACACCCGGAGCGCGTGGAGCGTGTGCGCGGTGGGGTCATTGTCGAGCCGGGCCAGCTGTTCGGCCCGATCCAGCTCCGCTTGCGCGGCGCGGATCGCGGCTTCCGCTCCGCCCTGATCGACAGCCTCGCTCATGGCATCCAAGATTTCACGCCGGCGAATTGCTCATCCATCGCCTTGAGCCAGTGGCCCACCCGCGAGCGGTTGAACACCCCGAGCGGCGGTTCTGTCTGACCGTCCCGAGCGGCGATAAAACTCGCGGTGCGCGCCTCGACCGCCTCGGCCGCATGCAGGCACGGCATCCAGAGGGTGAGCGCACCGTCCGCGGTTTCATTGCGATAGACGTTCGAGGATGTGACGCGCCCGAATGCCTGGTCGCGGGATTGTCCGGCTTGAGCCATGCCTTCATTGAGCACGAAGGCGCGGGCGCGGGGCTTGAAGCCCAAGGCGCCGTGCGTGGCGGCCGGGGTTAAATCCTCGGGATGCGGG
>NZ_AFPR01000571.1:0-2125 GCF_000219295.1 Acidiphilium sp. PM | reverse complement strand
GGTGGCGGGGATTTGGCGAGCTTCATGGCGCGGTATCGATGTTGTTATGCTGTGAATTTGCATCGTATGTGCCGTGATATTGATGATGATAATGCCGTGAATATGCCGCGGTTGTGCTGCGTTCTATTGACGTGCGGAGATTGAAATCGGTAGGATTCGCTATGCCCGCACCTGACCTCGATATCGAAAAGCTCGGTGCGGCGATGGCTTCCGGCCTTCGTCGTCGGTCGCCGTTGATGGTCTGGTTTATCGAGCACCACGACGAATTCGCCGCCCTCCTCGACAAGCATGGAGCGCATTGGAAAGGGTTGGCGGAGCACTTCGCGGCGGCCGGGCTGGTCTCGCGCACCGGCCAGCCGCTCACGCCGCGCACGGTCGAAAACTATTGGCTGCGGGCGCGGCGCCTGGTCGCCAAGCGCCGCGCGGAAGGGCGCCCGGTTACGGCGGCCCCGGCCAGCACGCCTGAGCCCGCACCGAAATTCAAACCCCTCACCACGAGGAACGCCGTGCCCTTGGTGACCCAACAGCCCCGGCCGATCCCGACGATCCGAAATGGAGAGGCGACAAATCCCGATAGGAGAATTTGATGACTGAGGCCCCCTCATCAGAAAAGAAACCCAACGGCGCCCACAAACCCGCAACTCCCGTATTCCGCCCCGGTAGCGCGACCGCTGGACTCAAGCCGGCGCAAATCAAGCCGCTGCTGACCAGTGAGCAATCCAGTTCTGAACCCGTCGCCCAGGGCGTTAATCTCGCCGATCGGCCCAAGATCATCCTGACGGCCGGCCGGGGCAAAACCGGCAAGACCACCTTCCTGCGCTGGATCGTGGAGATGGCGCAGCGGGACGGGAAAGCGCCTCTCCTGGCTGACATTGATCCCACCAACGCAACCTTCTCGACGTATTTCGGCGGGGTTGCTCGGCCGGATACCTTCAACCAGGCCGCCGTTCGCGACTGGCTCCAGGACTTCATGGAGTTCGCCATCGCCGAAAAACAAACTGCCATCGTCGATCTCGGGGGTGGCGATACGATCCTCCGCACTATAGCCGGAGAGATGCCCGGCTTCGATGCAATGATCGAGGAGGCGGGCATGGCCGTTGTGATGTTCTACCTCGCCGGCCCGCATCCCGAGGATTTAACCCCGGCCGCCACGCTCGGCGCCTTGGGCTTCAAGCCACGCGCGCGGGCCTTCGTGCTCAATGAAGGCATGACTCAAACCGGACAGTCGCGTGACCAGGCGTTCGGGCGCCTTACCTCCTCGAACGTCTATCGCGATGAAACCGCGGACGGCGCGCTCACCCTCTTGATGCCGCGCCTGCATGCGGCCGAGGCGGTCGAGGCGCGCACCGCGAGTTTTATCGCTGCACGGGACGGTCAGACAGAACCGCCGCTCGGGGTGTTCAACCGCTCGCGGGTGGGCCACTGGCTCAAGGCAATGGATGAGCAATTCGCCGGCGTGAAATCTTGGATGCCATGAGCGAGGCCGTCGATCAGGGCGGAGCAGAAGCCGCGATCCGCGCCGCGCGAGCGGAGCTGGATCGGGCCGAACAGCTGGCCCGGCTCGACAATGACCCCACCGCGCACACGCTCCACGCGCTCCGGGTGTTCCTGGACTCGACCGCCGCCATTGCCGCCGATCAGCGGCGCGCCATGGCCGAGCATCGACAGAACATCGATCAGGATTTTAGCACCGTGCGCCAGGCGCGGGATGGCTTGGCGCAAACCATCGATCAAGCCTTCAACGCCGCAAAGGCGCAGGCCGAAGCGGCGCATGCGGATCTCTCGCGCCAGTTTGTGGCCTCCTTCGCGAAAGAGGCCGAACAGCGCCTCAAGTCCATGTCCCGATGGGTATGGTGGCGCACGATCGCCTCGGGCGCGGCGCTGGCAATCGTGATCCTCGCGCTCGGCTTCGGCCTGGGCTACTGGCGCGGCAACGCAGCCGGGTATAGCGAGGCCGCCGGGACGATTCTCGCCGCCGGAGCCGTAGAACAATCCGTTCTCGCCTCGCAAGGCCCGGCTGGCTTGGCGCAATGGCACCAGCTCATGCGCGACAACGCCATTCTCGACACCATGAAATCCGACTGCTCCGGCAAGAACGTCGCTCATCAGGACGGCCGCACGGCTT
>NZ_AFPR01000572.1:0-6111 GCF_000219295.1 Acidiphilium sp. PM | reverse complement strand
TCGAAGGTACGGGCGTGATCCGGCCGCACAGCGCCGCCCAGCTCCGGCTGCCCGGCCGGCAGCGACGCTACCTCCCCCTCGATCTCCAGGCCTTCCACGCCGAATCCCGGATCGACCCGGTTCAGAAGCTCGGCCAGTAGCCGACAGATATGCGGCGCATCGCGGGCGGGGGCGGCGAAGCCGATCGTCTCCCCGATCACCCGCGCATCGACCCGCCGGAACCTGACCCGCAAAACCGTCAGCCCGCATTCGGCCGCCTCCAGCCTGTCGCAGAGCCGGATGACGAGCCGTGCGAGCGCTGCGCGGAGCTGTTCGGCCGTCAGCAAGGGGTCGTGATGTGATTCCGCCTCGCGCCACGCGGCCGGCGGCGGCAGGAAATGCAGAGGCTCCGCTACCCGTCCGTGCAGCCGGTCGAGCCTGAGCAGCAGGTCTTCCCCGAAACCGGCCCGGATCTCGCCGCGCGAGAGGCGCGCCAGCGCGTCGATCCGTCTGATGCCCAGCCGGTGCAGCCGCCGCGCCACCGGCGCGTCCAGCCCGAGTGCTGTCACCGGCAGAGCGTCGAGTCTGGTGCCCGCCGTCATGCCGTGCCGCGCCCGCGCCCGTGCCGCCGCTGCGGTGGCGCCGATCGCCACAAGGGCACTGGGCAGCATGGCGCCGATCCGCGCGCACAGCTGCGCCTCGCCGCCAAAGAGATGGGCACAGCCGGTGATGTCGAGCAGAAGACCGTCCGGCGGGTCCAGCGCCACCAGTGGCGTGAAGGCCTGGCAGCGCAGTGCGAGCCGCGCGAGGGCCTGCTCAGCCGGCGTGTCTGAGAGGTTGCTGGCGGGCAGTCCCGCCGCCAGCCAGATCGAAAGCATACGTCGCGCCGTCATGGCCTAGCTCCAGGCCGAAGGAGCCCGGCGGCACGCCGTGCGCATGCAGCAGCTCGGCTCGCCAGCGCCGCGCGCCATCCGGCCCCGAGGGTTCTGCGCCAATCCGCCATCTCGTCGCGAACGCATTAGAGTCACTTGCCTTTCCCATATTCAGCACCAGCCCGACAGCCTGGCCCCGCCGTGCCGCCAGCGCGAGGCGGCGCACTGCGAGGCGGGAGATCCGCGCCACCGGCCCGGCCGCATGCAGGCCGCCGGCTAGGGCGGTTTCGAGCAGCGCCAGTCGGTCCTCCTCCCGCTCCGCCTCGGCCATGACGAGCCGGCCGGGATCGAGCGCCAGCCCGGCAAGCCCTGGCGGGTAGAGATCGATCGAACTGCCGACCCAGCAGATCGGCGCCCCCCGCGTGCGGCCGAGCAGCAGGGCCGCGAAACTCACGATGGATTGATCGCCGGCGATTTCATGCACAGTCCCCGGTCGGATCTCCGGGGACTGCAGACCGGAAAAGAGCGCCACACTGGTCATGATCTTGTCCTTTGTTCTTATTTTGTTCTTTTTTAGGGCGGCGTCAATCCGGGTATCGCGATGGCGGCTGGGCGAATTTGTTCCGCCGCTTAGCGGTTCATTAAGCTTTCAGCGCCATTGTCGCCATGCACGACCGCTCGTGATGTCCCAAAAGGGTGACAGGACAGGATGCAAAACACCAGCACGATCATTCTTTCGCGCATGCTCACGGCATCGCGCAATGTCGACGTGATCGCGAACAACATCGCCAACGTCTCGACGCCCGGTTACGAGTCGATGCATCTCGCCTCTACGACCTGGCTTGATCACATGCGCAATGTGACAGCGCCTCCCGGCGGATCGACGCTTGCCTACACACAATCGAACGGGACTTGGCGTGACGAACGGCCGGGCGCGATCCGCAACACAGGTAACGCTCTCGACCTGGCTCTGCCCGGCGGCGGCTATTTCACTGTGCAGACCCCGAACGGTCCCCGTCTGACCAGAGACGGACAGTTCAACCTGATGCCGGATGGCACAATCGCCAACGCCAACGGATACAGTCTGCTCAGCACGAACGGCCAGCCCATCACCGTACCACCACAGAGCGGCACTCTGACAATTGCTGCCGACGGTACGATCAGCACACCACAAGGCATTATCGGGCAGGTCGGCGTCGTGACCGTCCCCGATCAGCAGTCGCTGACAGCGCAAGGCGGAAATCTCTTCAAGGCCTCGACAACCCCGATTCCCGATCCCAATCCACAGATCGTGCAGGGGGCCATCGAAGAATCCAATGTCCAACCGGTTGTCGAGATCACCAACATGATCCAGGCCAGCCGGAACTACGAGATGCTTGCCCAGTTCCTCGCTTCCGAGAAGAACCGTAGCCAGACCGCCATCTCCCAGATTCTGGGTGCGACGACCAGCTGATACCCACTCCCCCGACAGGAAAGCAAGAATGCGCGCACTCGACATCGCGGCAACGGGCATGCAGGCCCAGCAGACCAATGTGGAAGTCATTTCCAACAATATCGCAAACATGACGACCACGGGCTACAAGGCCCAGCGAGTCGCCTTCCAGGACCTGCTCTATCAGGATCTGCGGCGCGCTGGCTCGAACAGTTCGGATGCGGGCACGATCGTTCCTTCCGGCACCCAGATCGGCCTCGGTGTGAAGACTGCTGCAATCTACCGGATCGACCAACAGGGAAACCTTCAGCAGACGAACAACACGCTTGACATGGCGATCTCCGGTAATGGGTGGTTCCAGGTCACCCTTCCTTCCGGCCAGACGGCCTATACGCGCGACGGTACGTTCGGCCTGTCGCCAAACGGCACGATCGTTACCGCAGACGGTTATGTCGTCCAGCCTGGCATCCAGATTCCGACCAATGCAACGAATGTCACCATCAATGCTTCAGGTCAGGTCCAGGTTTCGCTCCCCGGCCAGACGGCCCCGCAAACGGTGGGACAGTTGCAGCTCGCCGTCTTCCCGAACGATGCCGGTCTCGCCGCGCAGGGCGGTAACCTCTTCCTGCAGACTGCGGCCTCGGGAAATCCAGTTACAGGCGCTCCCAGCGCTCCGGGCTTCGGAACAGTCATGCAAGGCTTTGTCGAGAATTCGAATGTGAATGTCGTCAGCGAAGTCACAGATCTCATAACCGCCCAGCGGGCTTATGACATGAACAGCCAGGTTGTCACCGCAACAAACCAGATGCTGTCTACACTGACACAACTCTGAGGATCGCAAAATGCCTCGTTCAACCGGATATGCGGTCATGGTCATGTCTATCATGGCCAGCCTCGTCGCGCGTACCTCCCTGGCCGCACCATCGCCTCGAGGGATCGTTTCAATAGATCGTCCGGTTGTCGAACTTCAGGATCTCTTCAACGATGCAGGCTCGCATGCCAAGGACGTGCTGGGGTCAGCTCCTGCGCCTGGCCAGAGAATCGAAGTCGGCGGCACTCAACTTGCAGCGATCGCACACCAATATGGCGTCAAATGGAAAGACGACGGCTCTGATAACGCCGTGGTTATCGAGAGGTCAGGCATTCCCGTCAAGCCGTCCTTCATCATCCGGGCACTGCGCCCGCTGTTGTTGGGCGCAGACGCACCGAACCACTTCGTTGTGCAACTCGGTACAACCAACTTGCCGATGGTTCCACCCGGAACGAGACCACATGTCGTCGTCAACAATATTCGCTACGATCAAGTGAACGGGCAGTTCGATGCCGTTGTTCTTCTAAATGCCCGAGGAATGAAACCGGAAAGCTTCGAGCTCTCAGGTATCGCTGCACAGGCAGAGCGCGTAATTGTCGCTCGCCGCACCCTGGAACCGGGAGAGATCGTCACGATCAACGACGTGAAGATGTCATGGGTGGCCCGAGCTGCGCTACCTCAAGGCACATTAACCCAAGCCGCGGATGCTCTAGGTATGCAGGTTGACCGTCGAATTGCTGCCGGAACCCCTCTCAGCAAAAGGGTTGTTGCGCAGGTCATGATGGTAAACCGAGGAGCAACAGTAAACCTCGCAGTGGAAATGCCGGGCCTTGAAGTAACGGCCGAGGGCGTTGCCCTGGCTGCTGGTCCGAAAGGCGCCGTGATTCCAGTTCTGAATCCGAGTTCACACGAGGTGGTACAGGCTGTGATAGACGGTGAAAATCACGCTCACGTCATCCCTGGCAGCCGCCCAATGCCTCAGAGCGGGACAATTTCTTATTATAACCGCATGGTAGGACAAAGTGGCTGAGCTTTCCAAAATGGTTTGCGCGGGAAGCCGTCGACACCTCTTCCGGCTTGCAGCCTTCGGCCTTGTATCCCTGCTCGAAGGTTGCGGCACCTTCTCCAATCTTGCCTATGTTGGCCATGCGCCGCCGATGACGCCGATCACGAATCCGACAAAGGCACCATCATGGCGTCCGGTGAGCATGCCGATGCCGCCGCTCAGACGAGCACCAACGGAACCTGATAGCTTATGGCGCCGTGGGGCGCGTGCCTTCTTCAAGGATCAACGAGCTTCGCAGGTGGGTGACATCATCACCATCTTGATCAATATCAACGATGCCGCAACTTTGAAGGATCAGACCACACTTGGACGTACAGGCTCAGAATCCCTGGGCGTACCAAATCTTTTTGGCCTGGAGAGTCTGATTCCCCGTGTTCTGGGCAAATCGGTAAACCCATCGAGTCTGGTGTCTCTTTCCAGTGCAGGCAACTCGACCGGAACCGGGCAAATTCAGCGAAACGAATCAGTTTCTTTGTCCTTAGCGGGCGAGATCACGCAAGTATTGCCAGATGGTAATTTTGTCGTGGTAGCCCGGCAAGAGATGCGTGTGAATCACGAACTACGCGTTCTGACTGTTTCAGGTATTTGTCGTCCACAAGACATTTCAGGAAATAATACAATACAATCCAATCAGTTGGCGGAAGCCAGAATTTCGTATGGCGGCCGAGGTATTGTAAGCGGTGAACAATCACCGCGATATGGTCAGCAGGTTCTGGACGATATTGTCCCGTTCTGATTGTCCATCTGAAAGCATCTTGAATTTCTGTATTTATTTATAGACGGATATTAAAATATAATTTAGCAATTTCAATGGGTGATGACTCGGTTCGTTTTCGCAGACCGACGCTATCTGTCTTTCGGTGTGGAATAAGTGGTCTGCCTCAGAGTCCATTTCGAATCGTTTTTTTAACGAGCCAACCTGCGTAGCAAGAGGATGCTGGAAGCGGCGTAGAGGAAGGCCTCGGCGCTTTCGATTTTGGCCTCGAAATCCTTTGCCAGCCGTCGGTTGCGGTTAATCCAGGCGAAGAACCTCTCGACATGCGGTGATCGCGATCCGGCGGTTTGATCTGTCAAACTGGGGCGCGATGCGAGCGGGTGGTCCGCTTGTTGGAGCCGAGGGAGGCAATCATGGCGCACTACGCAGGACTGGACGTTTCGGACAAAGACACCGCCATTCACATTGTGGACGACAACGGGAAGCTGGTCTGGCGGGGCAAGAGGGCCAGCGAGCCGGAGGTGCTCGCCGCGGCCCTGCGCCGGCATGCGCCCGAACTCGTTCGGGTCGGGCTCGAGACCGGACAGTTGGCGCCGTGGCTCTACCATTCGCTCAAGGATCTCGGTTTTCCGGTGATCTGCCTAGATGCGCGCCATGCACGCGTGGTGACAGCGTTGCAGCGGAACAAGACTGACGCACACGACGCTGAAACTTTGGCGCAGTTGGTCCGGACTGGCTGGTATCGGGAGGCTCGAGTGAAAGGCTGGGCCGCACACGCCATGCGCCGTCTGGTCGGTGCCCGTTCACAACTCGTCGGCATTTCAATCGATTTGTCGAACCAGATCCGCAGCACGCTGAAGACGTTTGGGCTGAGGGCGACTGGCGGGGCCGGACGCGTCTTCGAAGCGAAGGTACGCATCGCGCTGGAGGACCGGCCCGAGGTCGCCGGCATGGTCGAGCCGTTGCTTGCGGCCTGGCGCGCCGTCCGCGATCAGATCGCCGTACTCGACCGCAAGCTGATGGCCGCGGTCAAGGCCGACCCGACATGTCGGCTGCTGATGACCTGTCCGGGTGTCTGCGTAGTGGTTGCCGCGAGCTTCAGCGCCGCCGTCGAGGCCCCAGCGCATTTCCGGCACTCACGCTCGATCGGCGCCTATCTCGGACTTACGCCCCGACGCAACCAGTCCGGCGAAATCGACCACAGCGCCGGCGTGTCCAAGCGCGGGGACCGGTTGC
>NZ_AFPR01000573.1:0-689 GCF_000219295.1 Acidiphilium sp. PM | reverse complement strand
GCACCACTTCTATCGCGCGATGACCTGGCTGGGCGAGGAACTCGGCGACAGGCAAGCGGGCGCCCTCGCGCCACGTTGCGTCAAGGACGTGATCGAGGAGCAACTCTTCGAACGCCGGCGCGACCTGTTCACCGATCTCAGCCTGGTGTTCATGGATACGGCCTCGCTCTCCTTCTACGGCGAGGGCGGCGAGACGCTGGGTCGCCGTGGCCATTCGAAGGACTATCGCCCCGACCTCGCGCAGATGATCCTGGCCCTGGTGGTCGATGCCGAAGGCCGGCCGATCTGCACCGAGATGGTGCCGGGCAACTCCGCCGACGTGAAGATCCTGATGCCGGTGGTCACGCGCCTGCGCGAGCGCTTCGGCATCACCCGCGCCTGCGTGGTCGCCGACCGCGGCATGATCAGCGCCGATACCATCGCGGCACTGGACGCGCTGGGGATGGAATACATCCTCGGCGCACGCGAGCGCACCAGCCGGGTGATCCGCGACGTCGTGCTGAAGGACAAGGCCGCGATGGTCCCGCTCGTGCTCGATCGCCAGCATGGCGAGACCCAGCTGTGGGTGAAGGAGGTCCGGATTGGCAAGGGCAAGGCGGCCCAGCGCTACATCGTCACGGTCAATGAGGCCGAGGCGAAAAAGGACAGGGAGGACCGCCAGGCCATCATCGACGGGCTGCAGGCCCAGC
>NZ_AFPR01000574.1:0-689 GCF_000219295.1 Acidiphilium sp. PM | reverse complement strand
ACACCACTTCTATCGCACGATGGCCTGGCTGGGCGAGGAACTCGGCGACAGGCAAGCGGGCGCCCTCGCGCCACGTTGCGTCAAGGACGTGATCGAGGAGCAACTCTTCGAACGCCGGCGCGACCTGTTCACCGATCTCAGCCTGGTGTTCATGGATACGACCTCGCTCTCCTTCTACGGCGAGGGCGGCGAGACGCTGGGCCGCCGTGGCCATTCGAAGGACTATCGCCCCGACCTCGCGCAGATGATCCTGGCCCTGGTGGTCGATGCCGAAGGCAGGCCGATCTGCACCGAGATGGTGCCGGGCAACACCGCCGACGTGAAGATCCTGATGCCGGTGGTCACGCGCCTGCGCGAGCGCTTCGGCATCACCCGCGCCTGCGTGGTCGCCGACCGCGGCATGATCAGTGCCGATACCATCGCGGCACTGGACGCGCTGGGGATGGAATACATCCTCGGCGCGCGCGAGCGCACCAGCCGGGTGATCCGCGACGTCGTGCTGAAGGACAAGGCCGCGATGGTCCCGCTCGTGCTCGATCGCCAGCATGGTGAGACCCAGCTGTGGGTGAAGGAGGTCCGGATTGGCAAGGGCAAGGCGGCCCAGCGCTACATCGTCACGGTCAATGAGGCCGAGGCGAGAAAGGACAGGGAGGACCGCCAGGCCATCATCGACGGGCTGCAGGCCCAGT
>NZ_AFPR01000575.1:0-529 GCF_000219295.1 Acidiphilium sp. PM | reverse complement strand
CCCAGATGGGTGCCGCGAGCAACATCCAAACAGAAATTGCGGCATGGAACTGCCGTAGATTCAGACGGATTTTGTTGCTCGTCGGTTCGACCGATAACCATCTCCTGTTTGCCCCTAAACCCTCGGCACCGGCGCGCGGATCAGGCGGCTACCGGCTGACGCCGATACGCTTCACCACGCGCCATCATGGCCCAGATGATCCGGGCCATCTTGTTGGCCAGAGCGATCGCCGCGACCTTGCGCGGCTTCCGCTCCAGCAATTGCAAACAGCCAAGCGGTCGCTGATTTGCTGCCTGGTTTAGCGAAGCGGATCACCGCCATCGCCCCGACCACGAGCAACTGCCGCAACCTCTCATTGCCTGCCTTACTTATCTTTCCCATACGATGCTTGCCGCCGGTGGAATGCTCTCGCGGAGTCAGCCCGAGCCACGCTGCAAAATGCCGCCCGGTCTCAAAATTCGCGGGGTTCACATTGAGCGCCATGGTGATCGCGGTGATTGCCCCAACGCCGGGAATCGCGGCGAGGAGC
>NZ_AFPR01000576.1:0-1607 GCF_000219295.1 Acidiphilium sp. PM | reverse complement strand
GGATCCGCCTGGGCGGATCCGCATCGGAGACGTGGTCCGCTATCTCGAACGCGATCAGGCCATGGTCGAATGTTTTCGCGCCGATGGCGGACAATGCAATCTGCTACCGGCCTGTCGGCTGCGCCTTACGCTCAGCCGCGCAAAAGACGCCTTCATCGAGACGCTCAACGAGAAATCCCTGGCCGACATGTCGCTGATATCGGGCACGCCGTAATCAACTCTGATGGGACGCCACACGAACCCAGGAACTCACCGGCAAAAATGCTCGCCGCCGGGCTGCCGCTGTGGCTCCGAAAGTGAGTGTCAAAAATTATGAGCACAGGTCTCTGATGTCGAGCACCGATCATTTAATCTGAGCATGGAAGCATATAATTTGAGCACGAAGGCTCGCCTGCGAGCACCTGATTCGAGCAAAATTCGGCGATGAATTCGGGCGTGGCCGCCGATAATATCAAGCAACTACACCTACCGCCGGCCTCAGCCCGGCGACCTGATTTGTGAATGCCGTAGGCGCATCCGGGGGAGGGGTAAAGCCCTCCTCCATCCCGCTACCCATGTGCGGCCGGCGCGACATTCGGCGTGGTCCAAAGCCAGAGATGGCAAGCCGTCCGGCCGTCCTGATGCGCCACGTTCTTGCCGGTGCAGTCGGATTTCATGGTGTCGAGAATGGCGTTGTCGCGCATGAGCTCGTGCCATTGTGCCAACCCCGCCGGGCCTTGTGAGGCGAGGACGGATTGCTCAACGGCCACGGCGGCGTGAATCGTGCCGGCGGCCTGACCGTACCCGGCCGCGTTGCCGCGCCAGTAGCCCAGGCCGAAGCCCAGGGCGAGGATTACGATCGCCAGCGCCGCGCCCGAGGTAAGCGTGCGCCACCATACCCACCGCGACATGGACTTGAGGCGCTGTTCTGCCGCTTGGGCAAAGGACGCCACGAACTGACGCGACAGATCCGCATGCGCGGCTTCGGCCTGTGCCTTTGCGGCCTGAAAGGCATGGTCGATGGTTTGCGCCAAGCCATCCCGCGCCTGGCGCACGGCACTGAAATCCTGATCAATGTTCTGCCGATGCTCAGCCATCGCGCGTCGCTGGTCTGTGGCAATGGCAACGGTCGAGTCTAAAAACACCCGGAGCGCGTGGAGCGTTTGCGCGGTGGGGTCATTGTCGAGCCGGGCCAGCTGTTCGGCCCGATCCAGCTCCGCCTGCGCGGCGCGGATCGCGGCTTCTGCTCCGCCCTGATCGACGGCTCCGTTCACGGCATCCACGATTTCACGCCGGCGAATTGCTCATCCATCGCCTTGAGCCAGTGGCCCACCCGCGATCGGTTGAACACCCCGAGCGGCGGTTCTGTCTGACCGTCCCGTGCCGCGATGAAACTTGCGGTGCGGGCCTCGACCGCCTCGGCCGCGTGCAGGCGCGGCATCCAGAGGGTGAGCGCGCCGTCCGCCGTTTCATCGCGATAGACGTTCGAGGAGGTAAGGCGCCCGAATGCCTGGTCGCGGGATTGTCCGGCTGGAGCCATGCCTTCATTGAGCACGAAGGCCCGCGCGCGGGGCTTGAAGCCCAAGGCGCCGAGCGTGGCCGCAGGAGTTAAATCCTCGGGATGCGGA
>NZ_AFPR01000577.1:0-11193 GCF_000219295.1 Acidiphilium sp. PM | reverse complement strand
GCATCTTTCAGATTTTTGAAGGTGGGAAAATGACAAAGTTTCGAACACTGTTATTGGCCGGTGCCGTTGCGGCACTCGGAGTTGTCGGTACTGCCAATGCCGGACTCCTGGATGGATCGTTTCAAGTAACAGTCTATCACGGGACGAACACCGGCGGAGAAGGCAACGCAATGGAGCAGGCACTGCCAACCAATACGCTGGCTCAGACAAATCCGATCGCGGCTTTCACCTACACCGGTAATTTTAACTTCAACGCCAGCCAAAACACGATCGCCAATTTCTTCTCTTCAGGCGGTGGCACGGTTGGCGGATTCACGATCGGGTCTAAGACGGTGCTCCAGAACACCGACCTAAGTACATCGGGTTTTGGCGACACGACGTTCATGAAAATATCGTTCAACAGTGCCAATACCATTACCGGCGTGACGCATGACGACGGCGTCAGCCTGTATAAGGCTGGCACCACGGCAGTTGATCTGCTGCCGCTCATAGATTCCGCTCCGACATCGAAGACGCTCAGCACACTGGTACCGCCCGCCCCCGCCGGGGCCTATGACCTCTATTATGTAGAGGCGAATGGGCTCCCTGCGGTTCTCAGTACCAATGTTCCCGAGCCTGGTAGCCTGGTGCTGCTCGGAACCGGGCTGCTGGGCCTTGGCCTTCTCGCAGGCCGCCGTCGCAAGACCGTCTGACCAGCACTACGGGGCCCATACGGCGTAACGGCTCCGGAGTTTCCGGAGCCGTTTTCGACTCAGATCACCCGCCAACCAATCCCAGACCAGAAAATCCCGCCAGTCGCCTTGCCCGTGTCGACGCGGTAAGGTCATCGAGAACGAGCACCGTCTCGGCCCAGCTGATGCAACCATCGGTGATGCTCATGCCGGATTTGTCACTGTGTGTCAGGCAGGTGGTGCTCGATGATCCAAACAGCGTTTTCTCCCTCCCCTCCCCCGCTGAGCGGCGTAGGTTTCCGTGATGGGGCTACTCGAATGAATTCTTACTTGGCCAGTTCACGCTTGAGCGCGGCAATGGCCTTTTCAAACGTTTCTGCGGCCTTCCAACCGTTTTCCTGGGCGATGGCATAAAATGCATCGGCCGTCGCCGGGTCTGTCTTCACGCTGAAAACCTTGTTTCGGCCAGTACGGTATACCATAGGTTGACGCCTGGTAGACGATTGATCGTCAGTAGCCCGTGTTGGCGCTACAGGTTCCGGCTCGCGACTCTGAAACCTGCCTTTGCTACTGACCTCGTCAATGGCGGCCGGAGCGGGACGCCTCTGCTTGCCGACCGCCGGCTTGAAGTCACTCACATCCAAGGGCGAGCGTGGGTCGTCGAATATGCTGGATCTCTGGCTCACGCGTTAACCTCCCCTCGATTTTGGCGAAGAAGACCAACGACCTCTCTTGCGAAGGCCTGGGCGTTTTCTATCGCTGCCGGAATATTGCGGACATTTGCTGGGTCAAGAGCTTCCAGTGTTCCCCCGAAAGAAAACAGGGCACGATAGGCTTCCCGTTCATGAAGACGTGTCTTGAGAACGTGAACACCGTTCTCAGAGAACTCGGCTTCTATGGCTGAAAGTGTACGCGGCCTGATCGCGGCGGAGGTGTTTGTAAAAATGACTGCTGCGGGAATGCGCAACCTGAAAGCTTCCTCTTGCTGTTTCACCTCCCGGATCGCGGCAACAGCCTCAACGGCATCAAGTACGGATCCGCGCGTTGGAATGAGTACCAAGTCTGCACGGCTCATTGCATAGGGCACCATCCGGGATGCCGTTCCCTCCAGATCAACCACGACAAAAGCTGCGCGCTCTGCCTCGCTGTCGATCACGCGGATGATGGTTTTTTCGGTCACGTCATCGATTACACGCAAGGATTGCGGCTTGCCCGGCAAGCGGCTCCACCTGGCCACAGGCTTGTTCGGATCAGCATCTATGATCGTGATTTCTGCCCCTGCTGCGGCCAGCTCAGTAGCAAGGATGACGGCGGATGTGCTCTTTCCGGCGCCACCTTTTGGTGATGCAAAGACAATGGTTGGCATAAACGACCCCAGGAAATCTACTTAAAGTAGACCGTAAGTCTACGGTATACTTCCAGTAGACGGTAGACTTACGGTCTATGACCGTCAATGGTAGACCGAAAGGCAACATATAGTCTACCTATAGTAGACTTTTTGGCGCTGCAGTTGTGATTATGGGATGGCCCGCCCCTCTCGTGGCGATCGGGTAGTATCGCCGCTGGTTTGGAGAGAGGAGCAGACCGATGGATATCATGATACTTGGCATCGATCTTGGGAAGAACTCTTGCAGCGTGGTGGGCATGGACGCCGCCGGCCGGGTTGTTTTGAGGCGGAGACTTCTGCGGGGAACGTTGGAAAGTTTCGTTGGCGAGCTTGGGTCGTGCATTGTGGCAATGGAAGCATGTTGCGGCGCTCATCACCTCGGGCGGATTTTCGCCGCGCGGGGCCACGAGGTGCGGCTGATGTCGCCGGAATATGTCCGTCCGTACGTGAAGGCGCAGAAAAACGATGATCTCGACGCGGAGGCGATCGCAGAGGCCGCGACGCGGCCAACGATGCGTTTCGTGCCGGTGAAGAGCCAGGACCAATCTGATCTCCAGGCTTTGCACCGAGCCCGGGAGCGCCTCGTCTCGGAACGGACGGCGCTGATCAATCACTTGCGGGCGTTGCTGCTGGAGCGAGGGATCGTCGTTCCACAAGGCCGGAGGAAACTGGAAGCCGCGCTTGAGACATTGGCCGAAGATGGCGGTTTCGCCGCGTTGAGCCCGCGCATCCGGACGTTGATCGAAGATCTTCGGGCGGAATGGCGTTCACTCGACCAGAGGATCGCCGGCTTCGACGCCGAGTTCGTTCAGTTGGCTCGTGACGACGTGGCTGTGCGACGTTTGACCAAAATCCCGGGAATTGGAACGATAAACGCTACGGCGCTGGCGGCGGCGGTCGGCGAGGCGCAGGCATTCAAACGTGGGCGGGACATGGCGGCGTGGCTGGGGCTCGTTCCACGGCAAATGACAACGGGTGGAAAGCCGCGCCTGCTCGGCATCAGCAAACGCGGCAATCGTTATTTGCGCAAGAACTTGATCCATGGCGCACGAGCGGCGCTGCCTTATCTTGTCGAACGCGATACGCCGTTGGGCCGCTGGGCGCGGGGATTGCTTGATCGAGCGCATAAGAACGTGGTCGTAGTCGCGCTGGCCGCGAAGCTGGCTCGGATCGCATGGGCCGTTTTGGCGCACGATTGCGATTACGACGCCCAATTCGAAGCGGCTGCTGCTGCCGCATGACGGAATCGCCCGAACAGCGCTCGCAGCTGGGCGCGAAAGGGCAGTCGATGTCTGCGTGAGGTGAAAGGAAGATGGCCTGACAGTCGAACGGCGGCTTGAAAACCTGAGCCAGTGAACGGCCTCCGAGGCCGGTGTGATTATGAGGATCAGGCCGCGCGGATCTCCATCTTGGCCGGGTTCGAAGCCCGAGACCGGATACGTTGAAGCAGACTGATTAGAGCCAGATGAAATTCACCCCTTGCGGACGGGGCGGGCCATACGTTCTCATGCTGTGCTCCTTGTGTTTCTCGAAGGACCTTGAACTTTGCCGTCGTTTGGAATCCAGACGCTATAACTGCGATGTGATCCAAGCGCGCGTTCAGCTACACCTGATCTATGCGCCACTTGGCTCTCGCTCGTCCGAATCGCCGGGGAGGGGGGCGGGAAGTCTCTGGCCGACATTTCTGCACCCGAAAGAGTCGGCCGGCGGCAAAGATATCAGCGCCTAAGACCGGAAACTTCTCACGAATCGCTGGACAAGACCGCTCATCAGAGCGAGAGTCCGAGTCTCTAGAGACTGATTCGGATTCGCCGATGGATCAAGCTGACACCAAGACCGACGATCGCAACGCCCGCCACCGCCAGCGCATTCGCGATTCCGGTGCCCGCGAGGTGCTGTTCCAGTTGCCCGACGAGACACTCGCGCTCATCGACGACATCAAGAAACGCCAGCGCCTGCCAAGCCGCAGTCTGGCGCTCCTGCAACTCATTGAACGCGGAAAGGAGGCTATCCAGAAATCTGCTTAGACATGCAAAAGCCCGCCTTGCCGGGCGGGCTTTGCGAAAACTCGTGACGGGCCTCATCGGCGACCGTTCGTAGATAACACCTATCTCTGAACATAGTCGTTGAGAGCTTTTTTGCCAAGCGGAAATTGCCGTTTCTGCTGAGGGGAGAGCTTTGCCTGTCGCGATCCAGCCACAACGGAGGATCACGATGGAGACGGAAAGTCCCGGTTTCGGGCAAAATACCAAGATAAATCAGAGGCCTGGCGGGCTTCGCCGGCTGAGTCTGGCGATGATTGCGACGGACCGGACTGCTGAAGGTTTCACCGGACTGTCAGACGGGGCAGGGGGGCCGGGCGCGGTTCTGGCGGCCTTCAAGGCGGCGGCGCCCTATCTCGGCCTGCCGCCGCGGGTGGTGCATGCGGTGGACTGGCTGTTCCGCTTTACCCAGCGGCAGGACTGGGAGCCGGGGGCGCGTCCGGTGGTCTGGCCGTCCGCTACGGTGCAGCAGGCGGATCTTGATCTGGGGGTATCCCAGACCAAGGCGCTGAACCGGCTTCTGGTCGAGCTGGGCCTGGTGGTGATGCGGGACAGTCCGAATGGCAAGCGTTACGGGCGGCGTGACCGTAGTGGGCGGATCATCGAGGCGTATGGCTTCGACCTGTCACCGCTTGGGGTGCGGCTCGAGGAATTCCGGGCTGTGGCGGAGAAGGGGCGGGCGGAGCGTGAGGCGGTTCGCCAGCTGCGCCGGCGGATAACGGTTGCCCGCAAGGCGATCGAGCAGATCGTGGAGACGGCGATCGAGGTGGGGCTGGAGCCTGGGGGTTTCGTGCGGGAGGCGGAGGAGGCGCGCCGGCTGTGTCGGCGTCTGGGCAAGGAGGAGAGATCCGATGTCCTTGCCTTTGGCGTAACCCGGCTAGAGGATCGCCATGGCGAGCTGCGCCAGCGGCTGGAGAGCCTGATCATCCAGAGGCGGGGAGGTGCGCAGAAAGATGTGGAAACCGACCCCAAGGGGCCGGAAAACCGGCCCCACCAATACAAATACAAACCAAATCTAAATCCTGAACAGGATACAGTATCTGGCATTGAAAAAAGTAGTCCGACCCCGGTGAGGTCGGTGGCCGCGGTCGGCAAGCCGGGACTGCGGGACGGATCGTCGGGACCACAGACGGGCAGGGGGGAGCAAAAACCCGCCCGGCAGGACGATGGAACGGTGCTGCGGATCACGCCGGACGAGCTGGTGCGGCTGGCGCCGCGGTTGCGGCCCTATCTCGGGCGGTCATCGCCGGCCTGGCCGGATATTGTGGAGGCGGCGGACTGGCTGCGGCATGATCTCGGAGTGTCGAAACCGCTCTGGGGCGAGGCGTGCCTTGCCATGGGGCGGGAGCAGGCGGCGATCGCGCTGGCCATCGTCTCGGCGCGGCCGGCGGGGCATTTCCGGAGCACGCCCGGGGGGTATTTCCACGGCATGGTGGCAAGGGCCCGGGCCGGCGAGCTCAACCTTGGCAAGTCCATCTGGGGCTTGCGCGCCCAGGGCAGAAGTTCAGGGCCGGAAAAAGCCGCACCGCGACACTGTGGACCGGAGGGGCTTTCCATTCCGCAGATTTCGACCTGATTGTTGCAGCAGAGGAGCGGTTTCACGAGATCCTGCTGCAGCGCGGGTTTTGTCCCGAGGATCGGGCAGGAAAGCTTAAGGTCGGGTATTATCACCCTGACTACCCGCAGTTCGGCTGGCAATTGGTCACAGGCCCCGTGTTTGACGGGCGCGCGGATCGGATGCGTGTTGCGCAGTTTCAGATTGATGCAGGGAGTGCTGTTGTCCTGCCGGCGATCGAAGACCTTATTGCTGACCGTCTGGGGCAGTATGCGGGGGGCAAGCCGCCGGATGTATCACGCCTGAACCAGGCACGGGTTCTTTTCGAGATGGCGGACAGGATCGATTCCGCCTATCCGCCTATTTGAAGAAGCGGCTAGATGAGGAAGGCGGGGATATCTCGCTCCTGGACGGCCTGGATTCGGAATCGGAGCCATGAAGACCATCAAGCTCGAGACACACCTGAAAAGGACTGCCGCGAAAGCGCGTGAACTCGACGCTGCCGGCCGGAACGTGCCGACCGAGGCTCTGCGGAACGCTGGAAAGACGCGGACCACTGCGAAAAGGGTCCTGTTGGAGCGGGCTGAAAAACGGGCACGTGCCGCAGGAAAAAAGCCTGTCCTCAGCCACTATTAATTCGCAAATCTGTCGGAGGCGACGAATGCCGACAATCTGTCGGCGCCAGATTGGCACTGACAGGACGTGTTGAGACAGACCTGCAGGGCATGATGGGATTTAATCCCATTTAGGAGCGGAGCATAACCAATGCGCTCAACGCAGCAGCAGAGCATTACCCTGCCGAAGGAAATGGCACAGCAGATCCATGCCAAGGTCGAAGCCGGCGAGTATGCGTTTATCAACAGGATAGAGCACGACATCCGATCCGAAAGGATCGGAACGTGCTCTAGGGCTGTGGCCGCCCCATTTCGTCTTCCGGTTGGGCACCTAATCAGCCTATTCTGGAGTTAATCAGGGGTGGATAGGCCGCCTATCTGGGAAATGTCTTAAATAAATTTTCGGAGGCCAGGATGAGCGACTCCAAAACCATCAAGGATGGGAAGGCTTCGTATACGGCTACCGTCGCCGCTGAGACCGATCTTTCCTCACCGGTAACAGTGACAGGGAAAAACTGTACTGTACAATTTGATGGAAATGATTTTGAAACCAAGCATTTGCGGCGAATAAGGCGGCAAAGCGTCAGTGATTTGAAAGATTCAATAACGGGTCCCGGGAAATTAACACAATATATTAATGAGGCAAGTGAAAAAAGTGTGGATAGATGGAAAGGCAAGGAGAGTAGTACAAATTCTCGTATCTATCTAGATCTAGAGGAATATTGTAAATTTGGATGTCAAATTATAAAAGTTGTCAATGATTCAAGTATTGCGTGGACCCCTTGGGGGCCGAACAATATCATGCAGAAGCATGCTACCGTAACATTAGGAAAATGTCTGGCATATTCTCATAACGGTATTGGTTTTGCCAAAGAGTCATCAAGTGGTCGGGTTGAGGGTGGGGTCGGTATTGCGCTGAATGTCACGATTCAGCAGGTGAATGGAAATCCAAATCTCGTCTCCGTTTGCCATTATGCGGGCGGTGATGTGAAAGGCAAATTCAAGAGTGAGTATGGAGATAAAAAGGATCTAGAGAAACGTAGAGGTATTGCCAATTCCATCGTCAACTGAAAGCCGTACGGCTTGATATCACCTTGCGCAGTCTGAGTGCCTGCCTGAAGCGCTTGTTATCCGCCGGATAACCGGGAACGAAGTCGGCCGAAGCACCTGGACGTGATGAGGAATCGTCTACCAGACGCAGACATTCCCTGACTTTTCTGTGCAGCGGAAAGGGCAAAATGTCTGCCCTTGTTTTGTGTAGACAAAAAGCTATACTTTTGCTATGAAAATTACCGGGTTCGACTGGGACGACGGCAACTGGCCGAAATGCGGCAAGCATGGCGTGTCCCGTGAGGAAATCGAGCAGGTGCTGCTGGGCGAGCCGGCGGTGATGGCGGATCCTTCCCCTGTCGAGCCGCGGATGCGGGCCATCGGGAAAACCCGGGCTGGACGCTATCTCTTTCTGGTGTTCATGCTGCGGGAGATCGGTGGTGAGACCAGGTTGCGGCCCATCAGCGCCCGCTACATGCATCAGAAGGAAGTGGACTATTATGAAAGCCAAAGCCAGGACCATGCCGTCGCTGCCGAGCGACGCGGCCGCCGAGGAATTCACCGCGAGGGCTAACCTGACCCAATACGATCTCTCCGGCTTCAAGCCGATGCGGTTCGAGATTGCGCCGAAGGAGGCCGCGCTGAACATGCGCCTGCCGGGGGCGCTCCTCGAGGCGGTGAAAGCCAGGGCGAAGGCCAAGGGTATTCCATATGCGCGCTATGTGCGGATGTTGCTGGAGGCAGACGTCGCACAGTCCCGGTAGCCCGCTCCATGGCTGGAACGGTGACGTTCAATGAGTGCCGAGAAGGAAAATGTCGTGATGCAGGATGATTATGCGGCGTTCAGTGACGGTATCATGCGGGCCGAAAGGATTCTGGCGGAACGGGAGCGTCGGCTGGACGCCAGGTCGGCGAGGTTCTTTGCGAAAAGGGCCATGCTCAGGCCCATGATCGGCCTGATGGCCATTGGTGCGGGTCTGTTCACGGCCGGTGCTGTGTTTGCGGTTTTCATCGGGCAAGGTTGACAGGCTTGCGTATGAACTCGACATTTCATTGAAGGACACCGTCAGCGATGCAAAACCCGACCTGGTCACATGCCTGTCTGGCGTCGCCCGTTTTCGGACTGTGGGCATTGCTGATGTCTCGTCGAGTTCACTTCACGGGCAGCCCCTGTAATCCATGATGGCAAGCAATCCAGACGAGAACGCGGAGCGCCTCTATCTGCGCGAGCAAATTGCGCGGTTCGACCAGATGCATGAACGAATTTGGCGGATGCGGGAGGAGAGCTGGCCGCGCATTGATGCGTTGCTCGCCCAGGCGGCCCGGGACAGGGAGGCCATACACAGGAACGACACTAACTGGCCGGCGATCATCGCTGCTGGCGGCGCCGTCTTGAGTGGCATTAGTGCGATCCTGGCGGTGCTGGTCGCTGCACACCTGATCTGAGCTTACGTAACCGCCGGCATATTTCAGTGCATCCCCGCGTGCGCGGGGAACGGCCGAGCAGCTTTGCGGGCGAGTCCTGTGTGTTTCGACGTGGAAAATTGACCCCCTGAGATTGGTCTGGAGGTCTGTCCGCTTTGGCTTTGGCTTTGGCTTTGGCTTTGGAGCGGGCGGTGGGGGATGCTGGTTGTGGAGACGATTGGTCGGATCATGCGGGAGCATTTTCAGAAGGGGCGATCGATCAAGCAGATTGCGCGGGATCTGAAGATCTCGCGCAACACGGTGCGCCGGGTGCTGCGTTCTGGCGAGACGGCGTTTTCGTATGAGCGGGAGATCCAGCCGCGCCCGCGGCTCGGGGCGTGGAAGTTGGAGATCGACCGGCTGCTTGCGGTGAACGTGGCGCGTCCGGCGCGCAAGCGGCCGGGTGGGTCTGAGGATTACCAGTTTCCGAAAACTACACGGTGATTGCCTTTACCGTTGGTGCCGACCGCGTGGCGATCCTCGGAATATTTCATGGCGGGCAGGATTATGAGGCCGCGCTCGAGGCCAGAGACATGGACTGAAGGCGCGCGGGGGCCGGTCATTCCGCACCCTGCCTTCTCCAGACCCGCCCTCTTCGCCGCATGCCAATCCGGTTTGCTCAGCTTTGAACTGCCGGCGGGCAGTACTCTGTCCATCGGCAAGAATGACACTTGTAGCCACAAGTGCAGTGGGGTAGGGCCTGCTCGCCTGCGGCTCGACGCGCGTATGAGGGCTGGCGGCGATCCGGCCAGAAGCGGAGAAGAAGAAACACGACGATGGACACAGTCTACCCCCGACAGATCCGCTGTGCGCGCGAGACCCGGACAGAGATAGTCCGGGTGCGCTGCACGCCTTCCGAGCGCAAGGCGATCGAGGAGTTAGCCAACGTTGCCGGGCAGTCTCTGAGCGACTTTGTACGGGCGGGTGCGCTGTCAGTGGACATCCGGGGGCGGGTGGAGCAGCGGGCGATCTACGCGTTGGCCGATGCGGTGGGACACATGAACGTGCTGGGCGCGCAACTGAAACAGTGGCTGGCGGCGCGGGATGGGGATGACGCCTCGGCGGCCTCTTCCGAGCGGGTACTGGCGGAGATCGAGGCGGCTGTCCGAGATGTTCACGAGAAGGTGGCGGCGCTGTGATCGTGCGGCGGATCTAGGCGCAGAAGACCAGCGTGCTCATGAACCGGCTGCAGGGCGAGCTCGACAAGAAGCGCGTCCATGAGGTCGTGGCGTTGATTGACGAGGTTGCCGGCAGGATCGAACGGCTCTGACCGGTAGAACCGGCTTGAACGGAATGTCGCGGGCACGGAACCTGCCCGCGACAGGGAAAACCACCTGAGGAATATGGAGCGGAGAAAATAGCAGAGGCAAAGTCTTGTGTCCGGGCCTGGATGATATAAACTAAGTCCTGTAAACTAAACTAGTGTGTGCCGTAATGCGGACCTATAACATTCACGAGGCAAAGACCCATCTGTCCCGGCTGATCGAGCAGGCTCTGAAGGGAGAGGGGTTCCTGATCGCCAAGGCGGGCAAGCCGCTGGTGAAAGTCACTGCTCTGGGCAAACCGGAAGCATCCAGCACCCGGCGGCTCGGGTTCATGGCCGGGCGGATGAGGGTGCCGGACGATTTCAACAGGATCGGAGCTGACGAGGTCCGGAAGCTGTTCGAGGACGATGCGTGAAGCTGCTGCTGGATACGCATCTGCTGCTTTGGGCGGCAGAGAATGCGCCGCGGATGCCGGAAGCCGCCCGGGAACTGATCGCCGATCCGGGGAACGAACTGTATTTCAGTGCGGCCAGCCTGTGGGAGATCGCGATCAAGCAAGGGCTGGGCCGGCCGGATTTCGAAGTTGACGCACGGGTATTGCGGCGCGGACTGATCGACAATGGTTATCTGGAACTTCCGATCCTGAGCGAACATGCGGTGGCGATCGAGGGTCTGCCCGCTATCCACAAGGATCCGTTCGACCGGCTTCTTATTGTCCAGGCGATGGTCGAGGGAATCACGCTTTTGACCAATGATGCGGTCGTTGCGCGGTATCCCGGCCCGGTCCGGTTTGTTTAGGTTTCCTCCGCCCGGTGCCTGCCGCAAACGCGCCTGCTGCCGCGCTGCCGGCCTGGTTCATGCGTGCGCATTCATGCGAATGCCAGCAAAGAAGCAGTCGATCCGCAGGCTTTCGTTCGGTGCATGGTTTGCTTCGTCGAAATTCGCATAGAGCACCACGAAGGCATCGACGCCGAGAAGCTTGGTGAACACGCAGCCGGGCAGGCTGCCACCCATGCAGGGAAGCTCGAGCGGCTCAATCTGGTGATGGCTTACGCTGAATCGCTCACATCTCGGGGGGGACGGGCCGGGGATACCCCTAGCCCGGTAGCGGCTTACGCTGAATCGCTCACATCTCGGGGGGAGGG
>NZ_AFPR01000578.1:0-1146 GCF_000219295.1 Acidiphilium sp. PM | reverse complement strand
ATTGGCGGGGATTTACCGAGTTTCATGGCGCGGTGTTACTGTGTTTATGCTGTGAATTTGCATCGTATATGCCGTGATATTGATGATGATAATACTGTGAATATGCTGCGGTTGTGCTGCGTTCTATTGACGTGCGGAGATTGAAATCGGTAGGATTCGCTATGCCCGCACCTGATCTCGATATCGAAAAGCTCGGTGCGGCGATGGCGTCCGGCCTTCGCCGGCGCTCCCCGTTGATGGTCTGGTTTATCGAGCACCACGACGAATTTGCCGCCCTCCTCGACAAGCATGGCGCGCATTGGAAAGGGTTGGCGGAGCACTTCGCGGCGGCCGGGCTGGTCTCCCGCACCGGCCAGCCGCTCACGCCGCGCACGGTCGAAAACTATTGGCTGCGGGCGCGGCGCCTGGTCGCCAAGCGCCGCGCGGAAGGGCGCTCGGTTACGGCGGCCCCGGCCAGCACACCTGAGCCCGAACCGAAATTCGAGTTTGTGCGTTTGCGGAATGAGGGCCGGGGTGTTTCCGCAACGGAACGCCGTGCCCTTGGTGATCCGACGGCACCGGCTGACCAGGCGGCCCAGCCGGCACCCAAGTTTCAACGGTCATGGATGAGAAATGAGGGCCGCGGCGTTTCTGCTGCGGAACGCCGTGCCCTTGGTGACCCAACAGCCCCGGCCGATCCCGACGATCCGAAATGGAGAGGCGACAAATCCCGATAGGAGAATTTGATGACTGAGGCCCCCTCATCAGAAAAGAAACCCAACGGCGCCCACAAACCCGCAACTCCCGTATTCCGCCCCGGTAGCGCAGTCGCCGGACTCAAGCCTGCGGAAATCAAACCTCTGCTGACCAGCGAGCAATCCAGCACCGAACCCGTCGCCCAGGGCGTCGATCTCGCCGGTCGGCCCAAGATCATCCTGACGGCGGGTCGGGGCAAAACCGGCAAAACCACCTTCCTGCGCTGGATCGTGGAGATGGCGCAGCGGGACGGGAAAGCGCCTCTCCTGGCTGACATTGATCCCACCAACGCAACCTTCTCGACCTATTTCGGCGGGGTTGCTCGGCCGGACACCTTCAACCAGGCCGCCGTTCGCGACTGGCTCCAAGATTTCATGGAGTTCGCCATCGCCGAAAAACAAACGGCCATCG
>NZ_AFPR01000579.1:0-1976 GCF_000219295.1 Acidiphilium sp. PM | reverse complement strand
GCGCGCTCACCGCCCCGACCAGCCGCCCGGCCAGCGCCCCGGCGTCCCGCGCATCGCCGATCCCGGTCTGCAGGACGACGAATTCGTCGCCGCCGATGCGGGCGATCATGTCGCTTTCCCGCGCTTCCTGCCGCAGGCAGGTGGCGAGATCGACCAGCAGCCGGTCGCCCGCGGCATGGCCGAACAGGTCGTTCACCGTCTTGAATCGGTCGACATCGATGACATGGACCGCGAATTTCGTGCCCTGCCGGCGGCCGGCCTCGAGTTCCCCTTCGAGTTGCTCGTGCAGCCGTCTCCGGTTGGCGAGCCCGGTCAGCGGGTCGTGCTCGGCGAGATAGCGGATGCGCTCAGTCGCCCGCCGGCGCTCGGAGATGTCCTGGGTGATCACGAGATACCCCGAGAGCCCGCCCTCGTCGCGCAGGGCGGCGACCTCGGTGCGGAACCAGGCCTCGCCATCCGCCGCCAGCCATTCGAGCGCCCCGCCATCGCCCTGGAACAGGGCGGCCATCGCGGCGCGACAGTCGGGGCCCACGCGGTCGAGGAACCAAGCGGTCCCCCGCAGCGGCGCGGCCGCCGCATCCGGCAGGCCCGCCGCGATGCCGATCGGCACGACCTCTTCGTCAGGCAGCATCAGTTGCCAGGCCGAAAGCCGCGCGATCCGCTGCACGTTGTCGAGCGCGCCGGCGTAGGCCCGGCTACGCTCCACCGCGCGCTGGGCGGTCTCCAGCATGAAATTCGCGAGCAGCGACAGCTTCTGGACCGTCAGGTCCGCGCTCGCCGTCCGCAGACGTACCGACAGGTCGCCGGAGACCACGCCGCACATCGCGTCGCATAGAGCCTCGACCGCGGCGCGGTCGACCGCTTCGGCCTGTTCCATGTGTGTCAGGCCGCCAGCGCCGGTTTCAGCCGCACCTCGATGATCGCGGCGGCCGAGCCGACATCGCCGTCGAGAAAGCTGATCTCGGCCACCTCGCCCCTGCGCGCGGCGAGGCAGCGGGCGAGCGCGCAGTAGAAATAGCCGAGCCGGTTCGACGAGCGGTAGTGCATCCGCACCCCATCCGGCAGCGCCTCGACCCTGAACTTGTCGGCCACCTTCCGCTGCCCGCTGGTCCGTAACCCGCAGGCGAGGCTGCTATGGATCTCCGGCTGCAGCAGGAGAAAGCCGCGCGTATCCGGCGCAACCTTGAAAAATCCCGAGAAGGTGCGTTCCGCCCAGTCAAGGAAGAACGCCGAGATCTCATCGAACACAGCCTCGGTCGTCGTGCCGGTTTCCGCGGCGATCGCATCGACCAGCGCGCAACAGGCCTCGTCGTCATATTCCGTATCGAGCCGGAAGGTCTGCCCGTCCGGAAATCCCGCGCGCCCGAGAATTCCCGCCCTGGCCTCAGGCGGAACGCGGGTCCTGAGATACTGATCGATCGTATGAGGAATGATGCCCAGCATTCGATCCCTATCGCACGAAATACTTGATTTATGGTTACCTAGTCGCCTGTGAACTATGTGATCTGGCGGTGGGCGAAGCCGAGGCTTGGTGAGCGGTTTGTGGCAGAGAGCCATGCGACGAGGGCACAAAGAAGCCTGATCAGCCATCTGCGGAGGAGGCGGAGGTTGTGGCCGACGCCGGCGAGGACGGCGTTGATGGCATCACCGTCGACGCCGAGCAGGAAGTTTCGCCCCAGATGGCCATCGGTCTTCATTTGGCCGATGACGGGTTCGATGGCTGTGCGTCGGCGCAACTCGCGGCGGATGGTGGGGGTGATGCCGCGTTTCTGGCGGGAGATGAAGATCCTTCTGCCCTCGGCTTCGACGCTGTGGCCGCGATAGCCGCGGTCGACATAGCCCGGGTTCGCGGTCATGAGGCAGACGTGAGGAAAGTCTGTCTATTTTCCGATGGATTTTCGATACGGAATCGGGGCGTGTATCTATGAGGTGGCGTTGGCCTGCGGCGGCTCGATGACTGTGAGCAGCTTCTTTGG
>NZ_AFPR01000580.1:0-1822 GCF_000219295.1 Acidiphilium sp. PM | reverse complement strand
CCGTGTTGACGAGCCAAGAGCGACCATGCTGCACCGCATGGAGTACGGCACCATGATCTCGGCGATTTGACGTATTACGGTATGCAATCGCCATTTTAAAGGCCACTGTCGTAGGGTGGCGGATGTGGTTGAAAGGCGCGATGGTGGTCAACTGAAAAATGCGGAAAGCATGAACATGACGCGGAACCGTTTGTATGTGCCAACGCGGCATCGCTACGCGGTGATCGAGACCGTGCTTGCTGCGAATATCGCGAGCGGGCGCTTGCCAACGGGATTCGTGCTCCTTGAAGGGCCGATTGCCGAAGCGCTCCGCACGACCAGGCCACCGGTCCAGCGTGCCTTGCAGAACCTGCAACGACGCGGGCTTATCCAGCGGTTCAACGGTCGTGGCTACCTTGTGGGGCTGGCCGATAGCGTCGATCCCATTCGTCGTGACATAAGGACCATCTCTCTGGAGCTTTCAGCTGGCGCCGAGGAGGCACTGGCCAGTCGCTCATCAGGCGAACGCATCTATGAAACGGTTGAAACCGACATCGCGAGCTGCGTCATTTTCGGCCAGTATCGTATCGTCGAGGCCGCTCTCGCCGAATATTTCAACGTCAGCCGAACGGTTGTGCGGGACGTCCTTGGGCGCCTCGAAGAGCGGGGGCTGGTACGCAGGAACCAGAGTTCCCATTGGATCGCCGGCCCTCTGACCGCCAATACAATTCGCGAGCATTTTGCAGTTCGCAAACTTCTGGAACCGCCAGCCTTAGCCGACGCAGCGCCTTATATCGACCCACAGTCCCTCGAAACCCTTCTGAGCGAGCTTGTCGGTCATGAGCAGAAGGCCGAGTCGATCGAAAGCGGCGATCTGATCGAACTCGAACGCCGCTTCACCGACACCTGCATCTTGGCTACGCCGAACAGGCGGCTCGCCGCCCTGGTCCGCGACAACATATTGCCGGTACGGGCGTCGGAACGGGTGCTCCGGCAACTTGGTCTACCGGATGATCCCGCACCGATCACGGAGCAGCGATTGGTCGTCGAAGTTCTTCTTCGTGGCGCAGTGGACGCAGCAGCAGCAATGCTATTTCGGCATCTTGAGGCATCGATGCATCGTAAAATCGCCCAAGTGAAAATCGTAGCGGTTCTGCCAACCCCAAGATCCATTCCCGCATATCTTACACCGCTCGACGATCTTGCTTCGAGCTGACATCACTGCCCCGTAGTTGTGATCCGGTGCAGGAGCTCGATCTCGGCAGAAAATTTCGTAATATATTGATAAGATTTAAGAAAATCATCTGCGGCTGGGGCCACCATCGGCACCGGATCTGCTCCGATCCAGATCCGGCTTTCTGTCCCTTTTTCAAAGTACCGTGCTTTCAGAAAGTGTAGGGAGTCGCCTGTGAACTATGAGATCTGGCGGTGGGCGAAGCCGAGGCTTGGTGAGCGGTTTGCGGCCGAGAGCCATGCGAGGAGGGCACAAAGAAGCCTGATCAACCATCTGCGGAGGAGGCGAAGGTTGTGTCCGACGCCGGCGAGGACGGCGTTGATGGCATCACCGTCGACGCCGAGCAGGAAGTTTCTTCCGAGATGGCCGTCGGTCTTCATGTGGCCGATGACGGGCTCGATGGCGGCGCGGCGGCGCAATTCGCGGCGGATGGTGGGGGTAATGCCGCGTTTCTGACGGGAGATGAAGATCTTTCTGCCGTCGGCTTCGACGCCGTGGCCGCGATAGCCGCGGTCGACATAGGCGCGGGCGACGGCAACGCCGGTGATCCGCTCGACCTGCTCGATCTGGCCGGCCAGGGTGTGGCCGTCATAGGGATTTCCCGGCCTG
>NZ_AFPR01000581.1:0-1923 GCF_000219295.1 Acidiphilium sp. PM | reverse complement strand
AGACTGATCGAAATACGCTCTAAGTTTGGGGTGCGATAACGAAGAAAAGGCCACATCTGGATTGGATTTTAGGCGGCTAGCTTGGGCTGCTGCAAGCGCCGATAGATGACGGGCTGGTGGTAGGCGGGATGATCTGCGTGATCCCGCATGGCCTGCAGTGGAAGGATGCGCCACGCGGCTACGGGCCGCCGAAGACGCTCTACAATCAGTTTATCCGCTGGAGCCGCCTTGACGTGTTCAGCCGCATCTTCGCGGCCTTTGCGGCCGAGGCCGGCACGCCGGAACGGCAGATGATCTACGCCACTCATCTGAAGGCGCATCGCACCGCGGCCAGTCTGCTTCAAAAGGGGGCTTGTCGACGCTCTATCGGGCGCACCAAGGGCGACCTGAACTCGAAGCTTCACCCCGTCTGCGACGGACAGGGCCGCTCGATCATGTTGCTTCTGGCCGAAGACCAGATGAGCGATCACAAAGGCGCGGCGATGATGCTGTCCGCCATGCCGTCGGCCCGCGAACTGCTCGCCGATCGCGGCTACAACAGCAATGCTTTCCGCGCGGCCCTCCTCGAACGCGGCTTCACGCCCTGCATTCCATCAATCAGGAGAGGGAAAGAGCCGCTGCCTCACGACAAGACGCCCTACCGCCCACGCCACCACATCGAAAACATGTTCGGCCGCCTTAAAGGCCATTTCGGAATGGATGTGCAACGGCTTTGATGAGGGGTTGGATAGTTGGGCCGGATATGATTCCGGGCAGGTGTTCAAAGCCTTGCCGGAGACACCATGTGGACGCCAACCATCCGTGCGCAGCATGCCGCAGTGGACTACGCTATGGAAGCGACGTGACCGACGCGGAATGGCTGCTCCTGTCGCCGTTTCTGCTCACGCCGCGCTCATGCGGCCGGCGTCGGAAGTGGGAGATGCGCGAGATTGTCAACGCGATCTTCTACGTCCTGCGAGGCGGGATTGCCTGGAGCCTCTTGCCGAGGGATTTTCCGCCATGGCCCACGGCCTATCGCTGGTTTGCCCGCTTCCGTGACAATGGCACCTGGGAGCGGATCAACCATCATCTGGTGATGCTGGACCGCGAACGGGCGGGTCGGGAGGCGAGCCCACGGCGGCGGTGATCGACAGTCAGAGCGTCAAGACGACCGAGAGTGGTGAGACCCGGGGTTACGAATCGGGCAAGAAGATCAAGGGCCGCAAGCGCCACGCGATGGTCGATACCGACGGCCGGGCGCTCAAGCTGCAGGCCCATTCGGCCGCCATTCAGGATCGTGACGGGGCTGGGCCGCTGCTCCGAGCGTCGCGTGCGAGTTGGCCGTTCGTGGCGCTGGGCTACGCAGATGGCGGCTATGCCGGGCCCCGCGTCGCCGACGCCAGCCCAATCCGCATCGAGGTGGTGCGAAAGGCCGACAGACAGTTCGGCTTCGCCGTCATTGCCCGCCGGTGGGTGGTTGTTTGATCGCGACTGACCTGTCAACTCCTTTCTTGCAGCTCGCTGCATCATCGCCGGATCTTGGTTGTTTCCGGGGTCGACCCTCGTTGGTCGCCGCAACATGCTTTTCGAAGGCGAGGCCCACCATGTCGAGAGCGCGGTCCGGATAACCCGGCAGCAAGACCCAACTCGGGGTAGCCTCGTCGCGTCCGGCGAGGACGCCTGCGTCCGCCTGAGGGGCGGATTCAGTAAACTGGCGAAACCGTCAGGCTGCTCGGGTCTTGGGTGTCGCGCCGTGCCAAGCCTCGAACGGCTTGTTGGACTTCCACATGGCGTGTAGCACAACGCCGATCTTGCGGGCGACGGCAACGGCTGCCCGCTTGAAACCAAGTCGTTGCATGAGTGCCAGCCCCCATGTTTTCAATGCTGATGAGCTTTGCACCAGCAGCGAGGCAGCCGCCTCGAACAGGTAGCTCCGCAGCAACC